>CAZDNS010000005.1:2974-60610 GCA_964506845.1 uncultured Planctomycetia bacterium
TGCTAAAATAAATGAGGGGTCGGAGGGTTTTTTATATGTTTCTCCGACCCCTCATCCCGAGCGAAGCGAGGGATCTCAAAGATCCTTCGGACGACCTCAGGATGAACAGTCGGACAGACGAAAAAAACTCCCCGACTGCTCAAATAAATATAGATATGGCTGAATCAATAAAAGAAATCTTAGAAAACGCGGATATGGCAAATTATCCAAATCACATCGAGATACTGGGGACAGATACTATAGAAAATAGCGACAGCTTATTCGGAAGAGGTTATGCTGAGTATAGAAAAAAATGGGTGGAAAATCCCCAAAATAGAATAGTGGGAGATTTTCCTCTTCATATAGATATTGAATCAACGAATGCCTGTAATCTTAGATGTATTATGTGTTACACCCTGCAATTAAGGGGTGTTAAGGGTTTAATGGATTTTGGCCTTTTCAAAAGAGTCGTTGATGAAGCCAGACGGTATAAGGTTCCTTCTGTAAAAATAGGCTTCAGGGGGGAGACAACCCTGCATCCGGAGCTTCCGCGGATGATAAAATACGCTAAAGATAAAGGTATTATGGAGGTTCAATTTAATACAAATGGCCTCTTGATAGATAAAACCTTGGCCAAACAATTGATAGTAGCAGGTACCGATAGAATTATATTTTCTTTAGATGGCTTGCGCCCCCAGACCTATAATAGAATAAGAGTGGGTTCGGATTACAAAACCGTAACTCGTAATATTAAATACCTTGTTAAGCTCAGAAATTCGATGGGGGCTAAGAAGCCTATTGTGCGTATTCAGATGGTTTGTTTTGAGGCAACCAAGGATGAGGTTGTGGATTTTGTGCGTTATTGGAGGAAGCTCGTAAACCGTATTAATCTCATCAGGTATAAAAAGCCTATGACTACAGGTTACGATAGCCGCAGGCTCGCTAATGTCCCTACGCAGAGCGTTCCCTGCCGCCAGTTGTGGCAGAGGCTTGCTGTTTTATGGAACGGTGATGTAGTAATGTGCTGCGGTGATTATAAGCCGGATATGGCGGTAGGAAATATCTACAGAGAAAGTCTTGCGGCTATATGGAAGAATAAAAAAATTAAAGCGGTTAGACAGCTTCATAGCCAGATGAGGATGGATGAAATACCTTTATGCCGCAAATGCGAAATCAATAAGGCCAGCAGAGAAGGAGACTGGTCGTGGTTAATAGGAAAGGGAAAAAGATGAAAATCTCGGCTGTTATAGTTTCGAGGATGGGTTCATCAAGATTGCCCGGAAAGGCTTTAAGAGAGGTTATGGGAAAACCTCTACTTCAGCACCTGATAGAAAGGGTTAAGCGAGCAAAGGCAATCAAAGATGTTGTTATTGCCACCACCGTAAATAAGGAAGATGGGGTAATTTTGGAATTGGCAAAGCGTTGCGCCGTAAATTATTTTACTGGCAGTGAAAATGATGTGCTTGACCGCGTTACAAGGGCGGCAAGGTCAATAAAAACCGACGTTATTGTCCAGATAAACGGCGACAGGCCTCTTATAGACCCTTTTGTTATTGACCTTGTTGCTGAAAAATACGTAACCGAAAAGGTTGATTTTGCCTGCAATAATATGAAATCCACATTCCCTCGAGGACAGGCTGTTGAGGTTTTTTCAGCGGATTTGATTGAATCTATCGCAGACAGTAATCATGACCCTTTTGTAAGGGAACATGTTACCCTTGACTTTTATGAAAACCCCGAGCGATACAGACTCTTGAATGTAGAGGCTCCCTCCCAATGGTATATGCCGGACCTAAGGATTTGCCTTGATACCCAGGAGGACCTCGTGCTAATTACGAAGATATGCGAGGAGCTATATCCTAAAAATCCGTATTTTGGGCTTAAGGAGATTATTTCTCTGATTAAAACTAAGCCTGAACTTAAAGAGATAAATAAAACTACAAGACAAAAGGGCGCCAGGGAGTAGATAAGGCTAGTTTAATATTTTTATAACTAAATATAATGAGTCAGGATACAGTAAAGACATTATCAAAAGGTATAGTTTTAAAGAGCCTCTCCAATCAATTGGTTATGTTAGCAGGTCTTGCCATATCAGTCCTGCTGAATAGGCATTATGGAAAAGAAAATTATGGTTTGGTTGTCTTAACCTATACAATTGTAGGATTTATTACTTCTCTTTCTTCGTTTGGCGTTAAACCAGCGATTAACCGGTTTCTGCCTCAATATATGAAACTGAATAATTTTAAATCCTGCGCTTCCATTATACTGGTATCATTTTTTTATCAGATAATAGGGCTTATTATATTCAGCCTGCTAATCTTTTTTTTAAGCAATTTCATTTCTATAACTATATATCATAAAGCAGAGTTAAGGCAATTTTTAATAGCTGCCATTGCCTATATGATAGGGTTATCCTTAAGCGATTATGTTTTTCAGGTATTTCAAGGCTTGCAGGACTGGAAGAAGGATGCCTTTGCAAATATACTTTATAACTGCTCTTATCTTATATTTATTATAGTCATTATATATTGGTTAAAATTACCCATTGTTACTATTTTTTACGCTAATCTATTTGCTGCCCTGATAACTTTTTTTGTTGGAATATCAATAACCCAAAAGACTATATCAAGATACTTTACACAGATACCAAAAAAGAGCGTTCTCCTTGCCCAGAGCAAGAAGATATTTGGTTTTAGCTTGCCGCTCACAATCTCGCCCGTCACACTGTTTTTAAGCACCTGGTTTGATAAGGCTATTCTGGGAAAATACATTCCCCTGGGCGAGTTGAGCCTCTACTACATCGCGTTTCTATTCTACAACGCGCTTTTGACGTTTCTTAAAACATTTAATACTGTTTTGCTGCCTTACCTGGCATCCATTTCCAACAGTTTAGATACCGAAATCAAAAGAAAATTTCAGGTTATATTTCGTTTTTTTATGCATGTTTCTATATTATGTTGCATAATTTCATTTTTTGCAGTCAAGCCCGTTATAGTCTTTTTATATGGCAATGCATATCTTGAAGCCGTCTTAATTTTTAGGTTTTTTTTGGCGTTGCTCTTTATACGAAGTTTTGGTAATACGCTGGGGATGTTTTCTTTCAATGTTTTTGGCATGACCTATCAGCTTGCCCTCTCCGGGATTGTTCTCACTGTTTTAACGATTGCATTAAACATCTTATTGGTGCCTAGTTTAGGATATAGAGGTGCTATATTAGGTAATTTCATAGCCTTTTCGATATTTTTAATTGTTTACCTAGTTTTAATGAAGCCTGTTGCTAGGCTGATATCCCTCAATTCTGTAATGAGACTTCTATCTATTATTGCTGTTATAAGTGGCGCCTATATGGTTTTAAGGTATTTTGACGTTAGGAATGAATTTATTCTATTTACGGTTTTGATAGGAATGTATGCAGTAATGCTTAAAGTTTTAACCGAATTGCATAGGAGTGACCTGGATATTATAAAAAAATTCTTCCTTTCTGCGCGGGATCTCGTATTTATACGTTCGCGGCCTGCCAGACAGGCAGAGATGAATAATGGCCGCTCAGTATGAGCCACACAGAAACCTGCTATGGGAGGCTTTATACCCTCACTATTAAAGAGGGCTATAGTGCATCAAAAGAATACATGATGAGCTCTAAAAAAATTTCCATAAGAAAAGGGTAAAAAATGTCTAAAATAATCAGGGGATTCCAGAATTTCTTCCATATGCTGGTTAAATCAGGGATAAGAGAGACGTTTTTATATGTTTTCTATAGGGTGCGTAATGAATTATGCCGTATGGATTTGATGCTAAAGGGTGTAAGGGTTGGCAAAGATAATTTTTATTATGGAAGGGTTGAGGCAATATTTCATAATGGAGGCAGAATAAGTATAGGCGATAAGAATAATTTTGGAAGATTTGTTTTGCTGAAGGTAGGTCCAAAAGGGGAGATAGTGGTCGGGAATAATTGTACTTTATCAAGGCTATGTTTTCTTCAATCATCTTCAAGAATAGTAATTGAAGATGGTGCTCAAGTCGCCGCTTTTGTGCATATCATAGATGCCAATCATGATATTAGCGAGAGATATGATCTAAATGTCAGGGAGATTGACAAGATTAAGGATTTTAAAACTTCGCCGGTTATCATTGGAAGAAATGCCTGGGTAGGTAGCAGCTCTGTAATACTTGCCGGGGTCACAATAGGAGAGGGGGCTGTGGTCGGCGCAGGTTCAGTAGTAACAAGGGATATCCCGCCTTATTCAATAGCCGTTGGGGTTCCATGCAGGGTAATAAAAATGAGGAAATGAAAGAGCGCATATTATTTAGAAATTTATTTTTTGGTTTTTTAAGCCATATCAAATATACGGCAATAGCCTATTTTTATGCCCCTTTTACCTTTGTTAGAAGGGTTCTGTTCTGTAAAAATGGAAATGATTATAACAGGACCCTTTTCTTAAACCGCTGGGGTTTTATACCCAGAGAGTTGGTTAAAAAGGTTTATGGCAAAAAGACCATATGGATAGATGCACTCTCTGGCGGAGAAATAACGCAGATAGTAACATTTTGTAAACTATTAAAAGAAAAACTCCCTGATTGCTATGTAATTCTTTCAACGAATAACGATTATTCTATGAAATTTGCAAAGAAACACCTCAGAGATTTAGAGTATATATTTGACTCTCCGTGGGATATAAGGTGGGTAGTCAAAAGAGTACTTAAAAAAATAAATCCGCAAGTCGTAATTTTTGTAGAAGGAGCGTATCTGCCTGTTTTAGCCAGGCAGGCTCACAGAATGAATATAAAGACAGTCCTTGTAAGTGCTCTTATGCGCAAAAAGTGGCTGCTCCATAATCACTATTTCTACCGAAGATATTTTTTTCTAAAACCCTTTAATAATATCGACTATATTCTCGTTAAGTCTAAATTGGATCGCGATTGCCTTGTTGGTTTGAATATAGAGGAAAAGAGAATTTTTATACAAGGGAATTTAAAGTTTGATACCCAATTTTTATCGGTTTCGGACGATGAGGTCTGCTGTTTGAAAAAAGCCCTGAGGATAGATGAGAATGAATTTGTGCTTGTAGCAGGGAGCGTTCATCCGAAAGAAGAGAGCCTGATTATAGACGCATATCAAGGCCTGAGGTTAAAGGGTGTCAGGTTGAGGCTTATTATAGTTCCCAGATATAACCATTTTATACCTGATATAGTAAGTAAGCTTAATAGCTATAATTTTCCCTTCATATTAAGAAGCAATATCCAAAAGGATGGAGTTGATCCTGACAAGGTTGTGATAGTGGACACATTTGGCGAATTGATGTACCTATACGCCTTATCGTCTATTATAGTAATCGGCGGGAGTTTTTTCCTTCGAAACCCTTGCGGATTCGGCCAGAATATCGTTGAGCCTCTCCTGCATTTTAAACCTATATTTTTTGGGCCTTATATGGGGCAATTCAAAGAGATTACAGACAGGCTTTTAACTGTATGGGGCGGCATGGAAATACGAAGCTCCGAAGAGCTCAGCAAGAATATTGAGTGTTTGTTGAATGATAAGTCTCTTTGTCAAAACATAACCTCAAACATAAAGTCGATAGTTTCGGAAAACAGTGAAAGCGCAATAAAAAGTGTTAATTTTATAAAAAATACAGTATTGAGTAACGCAAGAATCCCCATTCCTGAAAGCAGAAGATATGTTATTTAACTCGTTACAATTTGCGATATTTTTCTTGATAG
The DNA here is from genome assembly GCA_964506845.1 of uncultured Planctomycetia bacterium. Classification (GTDB taxonomy): domain Bacteria; phylum Omnitrophota; class Gorgyraeia; order VGKN01; family VGKN01; genus CAZDNS01. The sequence goes on from CAZDNS010000005.1 coordinate 8,672, forward strand.
TATATAGCCTCTATCTAGGTCTTAACCATAAATGGCAGAATAGAATGTTTTTTGTTGCAAGTTCTATCTTTTATGGAGCCTGGGACTGGAGGTTCTTATCATTATTATATATAACTAGTATCATAGATTTCATTTGCGGAATTAAAATATTTAACTCGCAGGATATCAGAAGGAGAAAATTATTCTTAACCCTGAGCATTGTCAGCAATATGGCCGTGCTTGGGTTTTTTAAATATTTTGACTTTTTTATCTCTAACTTAAACAGCTTATTCGGTTTCTTTGGCATACATATATCTATAGCAGCTTTGCGTATAATCCTGCCTGTGGGTATCTCATTCTACACCTTTCAAGCGATGAGCTATACTATAGACGTATACAGAGGGAAGTTAGAGCCCACGAGAAACCTTATGGATTTTATTCTTTTTGTGACTTTTTTCCCGCAACTGGTAGCAGGCCCAATTGAAAGGGCAAGCCATCTCCTGCCGCAGGTCCTTAAACCAAGAAAGCTAAGCCTTGATAAGTTTTATGAGGGATGCTACCTGATATTATGGGGATTATTTTTAAAGATGTTTGTGGCTGATAATTTAGCAAGGATTGTTAATCCTGTGTTTGCGTCCGGCCCTCCCTATGAGGGTATGAAAGTCCTCGTAGCTTTATACGCATTTGCCTTTCAAATATATGGCGATTTTGCCGGATATTCCAGCATAGCGAGGGGTCTCGGTAAGTGCATGGGATTTGAAATTATGATAAATTTTAACCTGCCTTATTTTTCCACAAATCCATCCGAGTTTTGGAGGAGATGGCACATAAGTTTATCGAGTTGGCTTAGAGACTACTTATATATACCCTTGGGTGGAAACAGAAAAGGTATTTTTATGACTTTTCGTAATATAATGATAACTATGTTCCTCGGAGGCCTCTGGCATGGCGCCAAGTGGACCTTTGTTATCTGGGGCATATATCACGGTGTCCTGCTTGTTGCGCACAGGCTCTTAATCCCTCTCTTTGCATATATACCGTCATCACCAAAGAACTTTTTAACCAAGAGGGCATGGTTTATCATAAGGGCAATATTTTTCTTTCACCTTACGTGTTTAGGATGGCTCTTATTCAGAGCGCAGTCTATGCAGCAGGTCTTCAGTATGCTGCAGAGTATATTTTTTAATTTCGGGATTGTGCGTAATACAGGTATAAAATTTATGGCGTCTATTTTGTGGCTCTTAATAATAATCCAATTAATCCAGTATTGGAAAAATGATTTAATGTTTGTTTATAAAAGGTCTCCCCTTATTACTACAGTTATTTACGCCATAATGTTTTACTCAATAGCAGTTTATTCAACCCCAGGATATGAATTTATATACTTCCAATTTTGATGATAGGGTATAAGTTTTCATGAAGATATATATTAAAAATCTGCTGGTTCATTTGATAATATTCTGTTTTGCGTTAGAATGCATAGCCCGCATAGATACCTATATAAAGGCTCGTTTAAGAAATTCCTCTCTTTCTGCGATACAACAGCAGGACGATATGGGGCTTAAGGGGATAGGATATGGAAGATGGAGGGATATAACGTTAAATAAATATGGTTTTAACGATAGCGATGATTACGAAAAAGATAAGAAAACACGCGCTGTTAGGATTATGTGTCTGGGCGATTCGGTTACATTCGGCGTACTTACATATCCTTACAACTGGCCAAATTTTTTAGAGGATATGCTGAGATCAGAGGGTATAGATGCTGAGGTTATAAATGCCGCAACCCCAGGGGTTACATATTCGCAAATTGTTAAGCGTTTTGAGGCAGAGTATATTGAATTTAGGCCCGATATACTTATCATTTATAAGGATTTCATATCATATATGGCAAAACCGTCGGATCCCGACCCGTTAAATAAAGACAGCGTTTTGGGAAAAATATTAGGAAAATCAATATTTGTTAAAAGGTTGCTTGGCAAAGAATCGCCCGATCCGTATAAACGGCTGTTAGCTCAAAGGAAAAAGATGAAGATAAAAAAAATCAGCGAGGATATTAGCGAAGAGGGCCTCGCGGAATACAGAAAAGACTTAGAACATCTGATACAACTTTGTAAGAATAATAATATTACCCTCGTACTTGCGCCCTACACTATTCTTGCCGATGAAGGCAATAAGGATAAATTTATAAGTCATATATACGCGTGTTTGTGTTTTTATCCCTCTCTAAGCCCCGAAACTCTTATAAAGGGTATCTCCCTATTTAACGCAATTACCCACGAAGTAGCTAAAAAGGAGGATGTTTTATATATTGATACCTCAAAAGGATTAGAACGCGATGAAATAAATTTTAGAGACAACTTGCATTTAGAGGTTAGAGGCGCAAAACAAGTTGCCAGAAATTATAGCGAGGTATTAAGAGATGTTATTAAAAGAAAAATTTTAGCTAAACAAAATAAAACTGTCAACGTTTCTCGTGACGAAATTTACAGAAACTGAAAAACTTTACAGGATAGCCTCCAAAGAATTGAAAGATATGGAAAACTTCTCAGGCCATTTCTTGTATAAAAAGGTAGAAATGCTGAATATTTTTAATGAGATAATGCCTAAAAGAGACGGCGTATTCTTAGAGATTGGATGCGGCAATGGTTTTCAGTCGGCATTACTAAGCTGCTTTGCCAAAAAGCTTGTTGCAAGCGACCTCTATTATTTTGACCCTAAGACGCATACTATGGGTATGGCTCTTGCAAGGGGTTTAAACAGGCATCTGGGCAGAAAAAATGTAGAGTTTGTCTCGTGCTCTGCAAATAGGCTACCCTTTAAACCCAACTCCTTTGATTTTATCCTTATTAATTCAGCTCTTGAGCATATAGAGGATAAGAAAAAGGTTATGGACGAGATATTTTACGCGCTTTCCCCGGGAGGTATTGTTGTTGTGGGTGTTCCGAACTTTATGACGGATATTTTTTTATTCTTCCATATGTATTTATATGCCGGAAAGAGGGTGTTCGATATTGTCAGCGAAAGGGTTTTTAAAAAAAAGATAAAAAAAACCAATATATTTGTAGAAGATCATGATAATTCCACAAGGAGCCTGCCTAATATTTGGTCTGCCTTTAGAAAGAATTATCCCTCATTCCCATTTCCAATGCCCCACGGAGACTGGAGGAATAGAGCGGGAAACTTATCTCTATTCGAGGAATTCAGAAACTCGTTCCCATGGAAATGGGAACGCTTGCTTAAGGCTTCAAATCTTCATGTCACAAAAACCTTCGCTCTTCTATTTGTGCCCTTTCCCATCTTTGAGCCTTTTTCAACGAGGCTTTGGATATGGTTTCATAATTCTATAAAACAAATTCATTTCGCAATATGTGATTCGATGCTGAAGTATTTCTCCGTAACCTACTGTCTTATAGGCAAGAAGGAATAACCGCAAAAGTGCAGAATAACCCTGCCTGCCGGCAGGCAGGCGCAAAGGACGCAAAGAAACTTTTGCGTTTCAGCGGTTGCAAAGGAGACGCCATGAAAAAGAAAAAATCACCCCTTAACGTTGGTATAATTGGTTGTGGTTACTGGGGCCCGAATCTGGTAAGGAATTTTAGCGCTGTAGATAATTGTTTCGTAAAGTATTGTTGCGATCTGGATTCTGACCGTCTTGAATACATGCAGAAACTGTATCCCTTTTTAAAGGTAACCAAAGAATACGAGAGGGTAATCGAGGATGCGTCTATTGATTCGGTTGTAATTGCTACCCCTGTTTCAACGCATTTCCCGATAGCCCTGAAAGCCCTTGAAGCTGGAAAAAATGTATGGCTTGAAAAGCCTATGACCGCAAGTGTAAAAGAAGCCCAGATTTTGCTTAAAGAGGCCGAGAAACGCAAATGTTTAATATTTGTAGACCATACCTTCATATACACAGGCGCTATAAGAAAGATTAAAGAGATAATAAAGAGCAATGCCCTTGGAAGGATTTTATATTTTGACTCTGTTCGTATAAACCTCGGGCTTTTTCAGCATGATGTCAATGTAGTGTGGGACCTTGCCCCTCATGATTTATCCGTTATGGATTATCTATTGGAGAAAACCCCCGTAGGAATCCATGCTACTGGTGTGGGCCATTACAATAATGATATAGAGAATATAGCATACTTAAGTTTAAAATTTGATAACGATATGCTGGCGCATTTTCACTTTAACTGGCTCGCCCCTGTAAAAATACGCCGGATATTAATATGCGGAAGCGAGAAGATGATTTTATATAATGACACAGAACCCAGCGAAAAGGTAAAGATATTTGACAAAGGGGTCACGGTAAACGAGAAAAAGAGGGAAAGTTTATATCAAACCCTGGTAAGCTATCGCACAGGGGATGTCTACTCTCCCAAGCTCGATACCAAAGAAGCCCTTAGCTTTGCCTGCGAGCATTTTGTGGAGTGTGTAAGCTTGCGAAAGCGCCCTATAACCGACGGCTATGCCGGCCTGAGAGTGGTCAGGATGATAGAGGCTTCTCAGCGCTCTATCAAGAAAAAAGAACACTGGGAGCCGATATGAAAAAACCATTTAAGTCAAAGAGGATAAGGGGTGTTTTATTTGAGGGTGAAAGCCTAATCTATCCAGGCGTAAAAATCAAAAAAGGCTCCAGTGTATACGGGCCGTGCGTTCTTGGAAGACCTGCGAGAGAAAAAAGAAATAGTCCTACTTTAATCATAGGAGAAAACAGCGTTATAAGGCCCTTTACAACCATTTATACAGGAAATGTAATTGGCGATTACTTTCAGTGCGGCCAGGGAGTCTCCATAAGAGAGAATAACCGAATAGGTGACCATGTCAGCATAGGTACAAATTCTAGCGTAGAATTTGACAACTTTATTGGTAATCATACCCGCATTCACTCAGGGTGTTTTCTTGAGATGTGTAATATCGGGGATTACGTATTTATAGGGCCTAATACCGTATTTACAGATGACCCCCATCCGATGAATTGCCCGCGCTATAAGGACTGCCTCAAGGGCGCAAGGGTTCTGGATAAGGCGCGCATTGGCGCAAATTGCACTATTTTACCGGGGGTGACCATAGGATACAACAGCCTTATCGGAGCAGGTTCTGTGGTGACAAAGGATGTGCCGGACAATGCAGTGGTTGCGGGTAACCCTGCCAGGGTTATTAATACCATAGGCAGATTAAAATGTATGCCTGGTTTTTTTAAAAGGCCATATCTTTGGGAACCATACGTATAAATCGTTTTTAACTATAAGGAGGATAAGTGAAGGCGTTAGTAACTGGCGGAGCAGGGCTTATAGGTTCGCATATCGCGGATTTGTTGTTGGAAAAAGGCTATGAAGTCAGGATTTTTGATAATCTGGAGCCTCAGACTCACATGGAAGGAAAACCCCGCTGGATACCGGAAGAGGCAGAGTTTATCCAGGGAGATATGAGGAGTGAAAGAGATCTGGAGTCGGCGCTTAAAGGGGTTGACCTTGTTTTCCACCAGGCAGCTTATGGCGGGTTTGCTCCTGAGATAGCAAAGATGACTGATGTCAATGCCTTGGGCACTGCCAGAATGCTTGAGATTATACGCAATAAACGGCTGAATATTAAAAAGATAGTCACTGCCTCCTCTCAGGCAGTATACGGCGAAGGAAAATATTTTTGTAAAGAGCATGGCGCACAACATCCTCCTTTAAGGAGCATAGAACAATTGAGCAAGGCAGAGTGGGAATTAAGGTGCCCTTTTTGTTCGAAACCTATGGAAGGCCGTCCGGTAGATGAGGAAATGGCGGTAAGTGTAACAGGTGTTTATTCTATCTCCAAATATTTTCAGGAGCGCTTAACCCTTAATTTTTACAAAGAGACGGGAATACCTACTGTAGCGCTCAGGTATTCGCTCACCTACGGGTCAAGGCAGTCTGTGTTTAATCCCTATTCCGGGATATGCTCTATATTTTCCACCCGCATACTGAATAATTTGCCGCCGGTGGTTTACGAGGACGGTAACCAGACACGGGACTTTATTTACGTAAAAGATGTTGCCCGGGCAAATCTTTTAGTTAGCGAAAATGACGCGATAAAAGGCGAGGTATTTAACGTTGGCACAGGAAAACCGACCAGGGTTGTGGATTTTCTATCTATCCTTACCAGCGCGTACAAGAGTAATATTAAGCCGGTCTTTCCGAATGAATACAGACCTATGGACTTAAGGCATCTTTTTGCAGATGCAAGCCGTCTAGCCAAATATGGTTTTAAGCCCCAGTACGATATTGAAACAGGCGTAAAAGAGTATGTGAACTGGATACGCAGCATCGGTTCGCCAAAAGAGTATTTTTCAAAGGCAATGGAGTTTTTAAGGGAGCTTAAGATAGTAAGAAAGGTTAACGGGTGAAGATACACCTCTATGGCAATAATGCCAATATGGCTTTTAACTTCTGCAGGTTTCTCCGCAGGCTGAATATAGAAGCCTGTGTATATGTGGACAGCTTTCCGCTTGTAAGGAGCGACCTTCCTGAATGGGAATTACCACAGGAGAGCCGCTCGGAATGGGTAAGATATGTGGATGTGTCAGTAAAGGGCCTGCTTAGATTGAGAAAAAAAGAAAGAACGTTTTTGAGCGAACTTAAGGAATGCGACCTTATACATTCTTTCGGAGAGGCCTCGATGCTTACCCAGTTCGCAAACAGGCCGTATCTGCACTGGACCTACGGCTACGATTTGGATAACATCCCTTTTAAGAACGGCTCTCCCAAGCATATAATACTTGCAGGTATTCAGAGGAAGGCGCTAAAGAAGGCGGGTCTGGTCATTTATTCAATGCCGCACCAGAGAGAATCGGTTGAGAAATTGCGTCTAACTAATGCCCTTTATTTCCCATTTATTCCTATTGAGACAGAAAGATATAGAAAAGTAGATGAGGGTTCTGTAGAGAATATCCGCAAGAAGTATAACTGTGATTTTTTATTTGCCCATCTGGCGCGTCAGGAATGGGTAAGAAACGAACCTGGCCAGCAGAACAAGGGAAACGATAAGTTATTCCGGGCGTTTGCCCGTTTCGTGAAATCGGACAAGGTTAATGCCATTATGCTGGTTGCCGAAAAGGGAAGGGATGTCTTAGAGAGCAAGCGCCTGATAACGGAGCTGGGGATTGAGGCTAACGTGGAGTGGATTCCTTCGCTACCCAAAGATGAACTCATCAGGCTCTTAAGCGCTGTGGATATCGTATTTGACCAGTTCAATGCCGGCTCAGCCGGTCTTTTGGTGCTGGAATCTATGTCAATGGAAATACCCACCTTTATCTATTTTAGCAGGGAATATACGTCATTTTTCAAGGAGCCGCCGCCTGTCATAAATGTATTTACAGAAGAGGAAATTTATAATAAAATTATAGAATTATGTAAAAATAAGGAAAGAGGCGCCCATATAGGGCATTTGGAAAGGGAATGGGTAAAAAAATACTTTAACTGGGATATCGTAACCAAGCAGTTTATCAGGTGTTATGAAGATATATTAGGAGGTCAAATGAAGACGCAGTTTACGGAACGAACCCATTCGACTTTGCTCAGGGTTCGTCCTGAGTGTAATCGAAGGACGAAGTGAACGTAAATTGCATGTCTGAATTTGACCCTTGACATTTTGCAATGAATCAAATTTATTATGCTTATATCTTACAGTGTAATAATAACACTAAATACTATGGTCATATGAATAATTTGATAGAGCGCATTAAAGATCATATAAGAGGTCGTGTTTGTTCTACAAGAAATAAACAACCAGAATTGGTTTATTATGAGGAATTCAATTCATGTTCACAGGCGTTTAAACGTGAGATGCAGTTTAAGAATGGAAAAACTCGTAGGACCACTATAGAAAAATTGATAAGATCGTTTCCGAAGGAAAAATGTCAAGGGTTCAATTCACAGACACTTCGTTATAATCCTTGACAGGCTTGTCAAGGATTATCTGCTCATTGAAGGAGGTAATAAATGCAGTGCGTCATACTCTGCGGCGGTTTAGGCACAAGGCTAAGGGAAGAAACTGAATATCATCCCAAACCCCTTGTTAAGATAGGCAATATGCCGATACTGTGGCATATAATGAAGATTTACTCCCACTATGGGATTAAAGAATTTATCCTTTCTCTGGGTTACAAGGGAGAGATGATAAAAGAGTTTTTTGTAAACTATAAGTATTTTCACAACGATTTCTCCCTGAATCTAAAGACGCATAAGGCGAATATTATGTCCGACGGCGAGAAGATAGAAAACTGGAATATTGTATTTGCCGATACCGGGATAGAGACCTCTACCGGAGGCAGGATTACGCGTGTAAAGAAATATACGAAGGATAATGAGCCCCTTTTTCTGGCTACATACGGGGATGGCGTGGCAAACGTAAATATCAGAAAACTAATAGAATTTCACAGGAGAAATAATAAGATAGCCACGCTTACCGCTGTTCATCCGGTTTCTAAGTATGGGGTAATAGAAATAAAAGGCAGTCTTGCAAGGAGTTTTGCCCAGAAGCCGAGCTTAGAGGGTTATATTAATGGCGGTTTTTTTGTCTTTAAAAAAGATGTTTTTGATTACCTCGACGATGAGATGATGTTAGAAGATGTGTTTCCCCTGCTTGCTAAGGAAAACCAGCTCGCGGTTTATCAGCATAATGATTTCTGGCACTGTATGGATACCTATAAGGATTATCAGGTTTTAAACAAGATGTGGGAAACCGGAAAGGCTGAATGGAAGATATGGTGAAAAAAAATAATTTCTGGCATAACAGGAATGTACTCGTAACCGGATGCACCGGCTTGCTCGGCTCCTGGCTTACGAAAAACCTCGTTGAAAAAAGGGCTAACGTTATAGGGTTAATCCGCGATTGGGTACCCCGGTCCAATTTATTCACTATGGAGCTCTTTAACCGCATAACCACTGTAAGAGGAGAGGTGGAGGATGAAGTTCTTTTAGAAAGGATAATAAACGAATACGAGATAGAAACGGTTTTTCATCTAGCAGCCCAGACTATCGTAGGTATAGCCAATAATAACCCTGTATCCACATTCCGCACAAACATAATGGGCACCTGTAATATCCTCGAGGCAAGCCGAAGAAATAATAGGGTAAAACAAATTGTTATTGCCTCAAGCGATAAGGCATACGGTGAATGCCCGAACCTTCCATACGATGAGCAAACCCCTCTAAAGGGTACGCACCCTTATGATGTATCAAAGAGTTGCGCAGACCTTCTGAGTGTGTCTTACTTTAAGACATACCGCCTGCCTGTCTGCGTAACGCGCTGCGGGAATTTCTTCGGTGGAGGAGATTTGAATTTTAACCGGCTTATCCCCGGCACTATCCGCTCCGCCCTCTTGGGTGAAAGGCCTATTATAAGAAGCGACGGCACCTGCATACGCGATTATTTTTATATAAAGGACGCTGCCAACGCATATATGTATCTGGCAGAGAAGATGAACGAGATAGATATAGCCGGCCAGGCGTTTAACTTCGGAAATGAGGTAAGAGTAAGCGTCCTTGATATGGCAAGGAAGGTCTTAAAACTTATGAAGAAGGAGCACCTCAAGCCCGTTATTCTGAACGAGGCGGATTGCGAAATTCAAAATCAATACCTCTCTTCTAAAAAGGCAAGGGAGATCCTTAAATGGAAACCCCTGTATTCTCTGGACGAGGGTTTGAAGGAGACTATAGAGTGGTATAAAGAATTTTTTCAAATGAAGACGTGACTTATGGAACAAAGTGAACATAAGTCACTGTCTGAATTTGACCCTTGACATTTTACCTTAGAAAAGTTGCATCCATAACAAAATGTCAAGGGTTTAATTCGCACCAGCAAAGAGGTTAAACAAAGAAGATTGATACTTGACATTAAAAAATGTCAAGTATCAAGCGCTCATTAAAGGAGAAAAACCTATGATACAAGGGGTCAAAATAAAAGATCTAAAACAGATACCGGATGAACGGGGCAGGATAGGCCATATGCTGCGAGAGGATGATGAGGTTTTTGAGAGGTTCGGCGAGATATATTTTTCATACTGCTATCAGGGAGTCGTTAAAGGATGGCACTATCATAAGAAGCAAAAGGATAATTTCGCTGTTATTAAGGGTATGATGAAGGTGGTGCTTTATGACCCGCGCGAAAATAGTCCTACGAAAGGCGAGATTATGGAGATTTTTATAGGGGAACACAACCCAAAACTCATTACTATACCTGAGAATGTAATTCACGGCTTTAAGGCTATAGGAAACGAATACGCCATCCTCGCTAACTGCGCTACCTATCCCTACAACTATCAGAACCCCGACGAGTATCGCATAGACCCCTTCAAAAACGATATCCCCTATGACTGGAACATAAAACAGGGTTGACGTTGATGAATTTTTCAGACCCTGTTTTATGACCGATATAACTTGTAGAACAGAGGGTATATTTTATGCATATCAAAAAAGAAACACAATAGAATGAAAATTCTGATTACAGGAGCAACCGGATACTTAGGCAGTTTCGTAGCAGATTATCTCATAAAGCAGGGCTATGATATCCGTTTAACTGCAAGGACTATCCCTGATTTTATGAAGGAATGGTCTATGCGGTTTGAATTCCTTGCAGGCGATGTCCTGGATAGCGATTTTTGCTTGAGGGCGAGCAGAGGAGTAGACTTTATCCTGCATTTTGCTGCCTTAAATGAAGTAGAATGCGACAAATCTCCTGAGATGGCTTTAAGGGTAAACGGCATAGGCACATACAATATGCTATACGGGGCATCCAAGAATTCTATAAAGCGCTTCTATTACATATCCACCTTCCATGTCTATGGTGTTCCAAAGACAGATACAATAACCGAGGATACGCAAGCGTTACCCTTAAGCCATTATGCGATAAGCCACTATGTGGCGGAAAGGTACTGCGAGCAATTTTTTTTGAAAAAGGGGTTATACTTCAACATCCTCAGGATTTCAAACGGATATGGCGCTCCCTTATTTAAAGAGATAGACAGGTGGTCGCTGGTGTTAAACGATTTTTGCAGGAGTGCAATTTCTAAAAAAGAGATAACACTTAAGACCAAAGGGACCCAGCGAAGGGATTTTATCTCCCTGGGCGATATCTCAAGGGCAATCCAGATTTTAATAGACGGTCGGGAAACCCAGCAGAGGTTATTCAATGTAGGCGGAGAAAATCCGAGGAGTATCAGGGAACTTGCGGATATGGTTATATATATTTACAAAAAGGATTTTAACGAGAAGGTTGAGTTTAAATTCGCAGAACCCATTTTAGATACATCGGGAGAGAGAAGTTTCGCTTTTGACATAAGTCGTATAAAGCGCCTGGGTTTTAATCCGCAGTCAGATATGGAAAGGGAAATTCATAAACTGATTGAGTTATGCTATGAATTCAGAACAGATTAGGGATAAGAAGGTAGTTATTGTTGGTGCAGGGATATCCGGCCTGACCATCGGCAGCATCCTTACCGACAATGGTATTAAGGTGACTATACTTGAAAAGGAAAAGGAGGTAGGGGGCCTTGCCAGAAGCGTTAAATACGACGGTTTTACGTTCGATTTTGGCCCGCACTGCATATTTGAGAACCAGGGAAAGGCAGGTAAATTTATAAAAGAGCTCCTGAAGGACGAACTCTTAGTTGTGCCTAAAAAGACAGGTGTTTTTCTAATGGAAAAATATTACAACTGGCCGTTAAATCCAGAGGTAATTATAAAGCTGCCCTGGAGGGTTAAGTTTAATGCCCTGTTCGATTTCTTTTACAGGAAAAGATATGAGGGAAATTCTTTAAGGGAATATCTTTTAAACAGATACGGGAAAACCCTTTACCGGATAGACTTTGAGCCCTATACGAAGAAATTTCTGGATATAGACCCTTTAAACCTTGACCCGGACTGGATGAAAATCGGAATTATAAGAGCAGGCGCAGGAGAGAAATTAAAAATGGGTTCGCTCTGGCAGGTATTTTTCTCTTTATTCAGAAAAAAGGCCGAATTCTTCACATATCCCAGGGGCGGCTCTATCCGGTTTCCGCTTGCGCTGGCAGGACAGATTTCTGATGCAGGCAGCCAGATAATAAGGGAGGCGGAGGTTACGGGCATCGAGTCTAATTCCGATAAAATTACCTCTATTCAAACCCCAAATGGTAAATTTTATGCAGACCATTTTGTATGGACAGCGCCTCTCACCATTCTGGAGAAACTACTTTTTAAAAATACCGAAATTGCAAACGGCTTAGATTATATATCTATGATATTTTATAATATGGAGATAAATGGAAAGATACCCTCTGAATACAGATGGTGTTATTTTGTGGATACGAATATATTCTTTCCGCGCTTAAGTATTTCCACTCTTTTTAGCCCGGCGAATTCTCCTGAGGGCAAAACCAGCCTTACGGTGGAAGTTACCTGCAAAAGGGATGCCGAGATATGGAACGCTCCGCAGAAATATCAGGATAAGATTATCGAAGACCTTAAAAGGGTGGGCGTCATAAAGGAGAGAGCGCAAGTAGAAAGGATATACATAGAAAAAATAGAATACGCCTATCCTGTTTATCGTCTCGGATACAGGGAGGAGTTGGCCAGACTTGAAAATAGGCTTAAGGCTTATACAAATCTTACCCTTTCAGGCAGGCAGGGGACGTTCTGGTATTGCAATATGGACCATTGCGTGGAGCAGGGGATTGATATTGCCAATAACCTCATTAAGGAATTAAATGAGGGGTCAGGGAATTTTCCACGACCCCTCATCCCGAGCGAAGCGAGGGATCTCAAAGATCCTTCGGCCTTACGGCCTCAGGATGAGCCCTCGATAAATATAAAAAACTCCCCGAGAGCTCAATTAAATGAATAACGATAAGACAGGCAGGGTTATCGATTTAAGATACAAGGTAGCCTTTTATGACCCGATGAATTTTTTTCTTTACCTATTATTCGGGGGAGAAAAAAGATTCCGCAGTGAGATTATCAAATATGCTACTTTATCTGAAGATATGTCCTTACTGGATATAGGTTGCGCTACTGGAGGAAATGTAATCTCGGTTTTAGAGACGGTGCCGTTTAAATTGCGGGTTTACGGTTTGGACGCCGCTTTTAATATAATACGCCACGCAAGGGATAAGGTATTAAAAAAAAACTTAAATGGCCATTTTGTTCAGGCTATGGCAGAGTATCTGCCTTTTAAAGATAACACCATAGACCGCATCATTAATGTTTTTATGCTTCATCATCTAAGGTATAAAATGAAGGTAAGGGCGTTAAAGGAGATGCACAGGGTGCTTAAAACAGGCGGGGTTTTGATAGTAATTGACCCAGCCAAACCGCACAACCTGCTTGGCAAAATATTTGGTTTTTTAAGGTGCTATATACCCGAGATAAATGAAAGCCTTAAGATGCCTTTGGCAGAACTGGTAAAAGAGGGAGGTTTTAAGGACGCGGCTACGCTTAGAAACACCCTTGGATGTTTTTCTTTTGTACGCGCCAGAAAGGAATAAAAATGACAAAACCTGATACAGAGATATTAAACAAAAGGATATTAATTACAGGTGGCGGAGGGTTTATAGGTTCTTACCTTATAGACAGACTCGTAGGAAATAACGAAATATTAATTGTGGATAATTTTCATCGCAACGCCCTGCGCTATTTACCCGAGACTATCAGGAAAAAGGTAAGGGTTTTTAAAGGAGATGTACTAAATAAAAATTTAATTTTAAGAGTAAGCCGTAAGTGCGATATTATAATTCACTGTGCGGCGATAGCGGGTATTTACACGGTTGTTAAAAAACCAACTATGACTATGAAGGTTAATTTTTTAGGTACCTACAATGTGTTGGAAGCCGCAGTAAAAAATAAGATAAAGAAAATGATAAATTTTTCAACGAGCGAGGTTTACGGCCCGTTTATTTATAAAGGGAAGGAAGACGACCTGACGAGCCAGGGGAATGCAAAAGAGGCTAGGTGGATTTATGCGGTGAGTAAACTTGCAGGAGAGCATCTGGCGCATTCCTACCAGAAGGAATTCGGCCTCGGCGTGGTCACTGTAAGACCTTTCAATATCTATGGCCCGCGCCAGATAGGCGAAGGTGCTATACAGGCTATGATATTAGGCTGCCTTAAAGAGCATAAGGTTATTCTTTATAACGACGGGACGCAGATAAGGACATGGTGCTATATTGACGATTTCATCGATGCTGTTATGCTATGCCTTGCGAAGGAAAAGGCAGTCGGAGAAATATTTAATATCGGAAATCCTCAAGGCACAATCACCAATCTTAAACTGGCAGAGATAATAGCGCGGCTTACCAATAGCCATCCTAAGATTATATTTAAAAGACATCCCGGGCCAGAGGTAGAGATGAGGGTTCCGGATATAGGCAAGGCAAAGAGGTTGCTTGGTTTTAATCCCAGGATATCCTTAGAAGAAGGTATTATGCGTACCATTGAGTGGTACAAGAAAATATGAAAGGTTGATATGCGGTTACTGCTGGCAGGGGCTTCGGGTTTTATCGGGAAAAATCTTATTTTAAAGGCTCCCTCAGAATGGGAGATTACGGGTATTTATTTTAAAAGTACAAACTTTTTGGATTTCCTTGCTTCAGGCGGCATAAAAAATGTACAGCCTTTGCAATGCGACCTCACTAGCGAAGAAGAGGTTGCCATAAAATTTGAAAAGGTTAAAACAGAGTTTGATGCGGCTATTTTTTTAGTGGGAAATTCAGATATAGGTCTTTCGGTTAGAGACCCCATTTTCGACCTAAGGGCAAATCTGATAAGCCTGATTAATCTTCTAAACAATATAAAAGCATCAAGGTTCATTTTTATGTCCTCCGGCACGGTTTATTTAGGGCGTTCTGGGCAGGTATCTCCGCAAACCGCAGTCAGCGTGGATTTACCCTACGGCATTACTAAGTTATCCTCCGAACTTTACATAAAGTATTTCTGCAACAGGAGAAAAAATATCGGCGAGTATGCAATCCTCAGGTTTTTCGGCACATACGGGCCTATGGAGCCTTCCCGCAAGATATATACAAACCTAATTAAAGAGTTATATTTTAACAACAAGGAAGAGTATCTCCTAAGGGGAGACGGCAAAAATCTCATAGATGCTATGTATATAACCGATGCAACCCAGGGCCTTTTTAAAGTTTTGACATCTGAAAGAAAAGGAAGTATAACCCTTGATTTTTGCAGGGGCGAGCCGATTACAGTTAACGAGCTTGTAGAGCGCGTAGCAAAAATCCTGGGCAGAAAGGTTAAAATTAAACATACCAACGAAACAAGCGAATATATAACATTTTATTCCTCACCTGATAAGATGGCACATAAATTTGGATTTCGACCGAGAATTACACTTAAAGAAGGTATCTTGAACTTTTTAGATTATATGAAAACCAGCCAACCCTTTATGAAAGGAGTAACCGCCAAAGCGCAGAATATCCCTGCCTGCCGGCAGGCAGGCGCAAAGAACGCAAAGAAATTTTTGTGTTTTAGCGGTTACAAAGGATAAGATATGGAACTACTCGCAATAAGCGGAGGAAAACCAGTCAGGCAGAAGGAATTTACCAAATGGCCCATCTACGATAAGCGGGAAGAAGAAAACCTCATAGGTGTTTTGTATAAGAGCAAATGGGGAATCGGAAAGCGCACAGGCGTGATAAATGAATTTGAAGAAAAATTTTCCGGTTACCACAACAGGCGGTTCGGCATATCTAATACCAATTGCAGTCATTCGTTAGAGATAGTTCTTGCAGCAAACGGCATAGGAGCCGGCGACGAGGTTATAGTGCCTTCCTACACCTTTATTGCAACCGCAAGCGCGGTTTGTCAGGTAGGAGCAGTGCCGATATTTACAGATGTTAATGCGTCGGATTATTGCCTAAACCCTGATTCGGTTGAGTCCTTAATCTCGGATAAAACAAGGGCGATTATTGCGGTTCATTTCGCAGGTCATTTTGCGGATATGCTGAGGCTTTCCGAAATCGCTAAAAAAAATAATCTGCTGTTGATAGAAGATGCTGCGCAGGCTCACGGAGCAAAATGGAACGGTGATTTTCCGGGCAAGATGAGCGTTGCCGCCACTTTTAGTTTCCAATACAGTAAAAATATGACTGCAGGCGAAGGCGGGATAATCCTTACTGATTCAAACCAGCTGGCAGACGCCTACTGGGAATATATATGGCACGGCAGAAAAAAACAAGGCCTGTGGTATGAGCACTTCAGAACCAGCTCGAACTATCGTATGACCGAATGGCAGGCAGCAGTACTTCTGGCACAACTTGAAAAATTGCCAGAACAGAACCGCATAAGAGACCTAAACGGAAGATTTCTGGATGAAGAGCTAGCGAAGATCAGCGGGGTAGAACCCTTAAGGGTTGACCCTTTAACAAATATTCATCCAAGGCACCTCTATATATTTAAATTGACGGATAAAGAGATACCCAAGGAAATTTTTATCAAGGCGTTAAATGCAGAGGGAATACCCGCTTTGCCAGGATACGGCTTTCCCCTGTATAAAAATCCCGCCTTTCTTAACAAAAAATTCGGTTCGAAAAGTTGTCAGTTAAAATGCAGAATCTACAACAAGGAAATAGATTATACCGGGGTCTATAATGAAAATGCGGAAAAAGCCTGCAAAGAATGTATATGGATTTTGCATAATGTGTTATTGGGACAAAGAGAAGATATGAAGGATATAGTTGCCGCCATAAAAAAGGTGTTAGAAAATAAACGGGAGCTTTTATCCGCTACAGATGGATAATCTGGATACGAATTTAGAAGTTAGTCTGGATATGCTCATCCGGGGTTTTAGACAACTTGGCATAAAGGAAGGTGCCTCAATTATGGTGCATAGTTCGCTTTCTTCCTTTGGAAGGGTTAAAGAAGGCGCTGCTTTTGTTATAGAGGCACTTATGGAGTGTGTTGGCAGAAATGGGCTCATTATGATGCCTACCTTTACATACGGAAAAGGGGTATATGACAGAAAAACCACCCCTTCGCAGACAGGAAGGATTACAGAGGTTTTCAGGCTCTCTAAAGGGGTTTTTAGAAGCCCTCATCCCACCCATTCAGTTGCTCTTTGGGGAAAGGATTCTGAAAAAATTGCCAGTATGCACGAATTATATTTTCCCACAGGCATTAAAAGTCCTTTTTATGAGTTGTTTAGAATGTGCGGGGATGTGATGTTGATAGGAGTAGACCATACCGCCAATTCTATGATACATCTGGCGCAATTTATTGCGAAGGTTCCCTATCTGGAAAGGCCAAAACGCGTGCAGAGGTTAAACGAGATAGATGAAACGGAAGAGGTTGCGGTATGCCGGCTTGGCTGCAGCCTCGGTTTTAATAAAATTGGAAAATTTTTGGATGCTGAGTGCATTTCTGAAAATTTTGTAGGAAACTCGAAGATTCAAAGGATAAACGCTCTTGAGGTTGTCAACAAAGCCGTGAGGTTGCTGGAGGAAGACCCTGCTTTGCTTTTATGCGAAAGACAGGAGTGTTTCTCCTGTAATGAGGCAAGGGGAATGATTAGACGATGGGAAAGATAGTAGTTTTAGGCGCAGGCCCGGCTGGAATAACCTCTGCATGGTTTTTATCAAAACAAGGAATTCCGGTGGATGTTATTGAGATAAAACCTTACGTAGGGGGTATAAGCAGAAGCTTTAAATATAAAGAATACTGGCTGGATTACGGGCCGCACGCATTTCATATACGTAATGAGGAACTCACCCAGATAGTCGGTAGTTTAAGCCAGAGTTCGCCGATTAAATTAGCAATGAAGGCAAGGTTATTGTTTTCAGGAACATATTTAGATTACCCTGTAGATGTAAAGGGCGTTATGAAAAACCTCAACATAGCATTTTCCCTAAAAGCCTGCTTTGATTTTTTAATAGCAGGGCTCAATAGTTTGTTCCGGAATTCCAAAAAGGAAGCCTCGTTTAAAGAGTGGGGGATAAATAGATACGGTGATACGCTATACAAAATGGCTTTTGGCGATTATTCAGAAAAGGTCTGGGGATTACCTGCAGAGCGTATCTCCTGCAAATTAGCCCAACAAAAACTGCCCGACCTGAATCTATTCACATTTCTTAAAGACGTATTTAAGGGCAAGCGTTCCAGTCAAAAGGTGCACTATTCCAATTATTTTTATCCGGAAAAGGGGGTGGGTAGAATATTTGACAAGATGTCTGAGGAGATTAAAGAAAATGGACACAGGGTTATTCTCTCGGGTTTAACCAAAAGAATAGAAATCAAGGAAGGCTCTGCCCGTAAAATTATTCTTAAGGACGGCAATTTAAAAGATATGGAAATTGAATGCGGGGCCGTTATATCCACTATTCCAATAAAAACCTTTATTCAGCTTCTATCCGGGGTTCCTCAAGAGGTGTTAGCCTCTGCCTCAAAATTAAAATACCGCCAGTTAATCTTAGCGTATCTGATTCTTGATAAGGATTTAGTCTCTGATGCAATGATGGTTTATCTGTTGGACCCGATTTTTAAATTCAACCGCTTCTCCGAGCAAAAAAATATCTCTAAAGAGATGATCCCTCAGGGCAAGACTGTTCTGTGCTTTGAAATCTGCTGCAACAGAGAGGATGAATTGTGGAAATCCAGCGACGAGGAAATATATAAGTTAGTATTAGAGGATATTAAAAAGATTCCCCGGATCCCCTTGGATAAAATCGAGTCTTTTTTTGTAGAGCGATTAGAAAACACATATCCTGTTTTTGATTTAGAATTCGACAAGAATTTGCGCAACTGTTTAGCCTATGTAGCGGATTTAAAAAATGTAATATTAACAGGCAGGCAAGGGCTCTTTTTAAATAACGATATGCACGACAGTATGGAGATGGGCCTGATGGCTGCCAAATACCTTTCAAACGCCAACGGCGATAGCCTCGGCTGGTTTAAGATAATGAAAACCTACCTGGGAAATAAGCTGGAATTATTCTGATATGTCCTCAATATACACAGTTAATCTGGCACTATATTATATAGGCGCTATTTTTATAACGATAATGGTATCTATTGCGCTGGCATATTTATTGCCACGTTTTAATTTACAGGGCAACGTCTTTAGGGCCTTTGTTGGTTTTTTGCCCTACCTGTTGATATGTGCTTATTTTCTTTTATTTTGGCGTCTGGATACTTTATTGAGTATTCGCTCGCAAATATATACAAATATCATCACAAATATTTTTACCGGTATTATTAAAGGGACTTTTACGTTCACCGTAAACGATTTTAATATACCCCTGAATATCTTTAAGTATTATTTTGCGCCTATGTGGCTATTGCTTGCGCCGCTCTCAGCCTTTTTCAATAACCATCCCTTATTCTTGCACGGTTTACAAAGCGTGGTATTGGCTGTTGGTGCAATTCCCATAATCAGATTTTCAAAAGAAAGATTTAAAAACCCGCTCTTGACCATTGGTCTTGTCCTTTGCTATTTACTATCTTTTTTTATACAAAGCGCAAACCTCTGGAGCGTTGAAGTCCGTACTATGTCTACCACCTTAATCTCGTGGGCGATTTATTTTCTCTTGAAAGACAAACTAGCAAAGTTCCTGGTGATGCTGATTCTTTTTCTGTTATGCGGCACGCCAAACAGCATACTGGTAATTTCCTTGGGGCTTTATATTTTCTTGATCATGAAAGATAAAAAGAAACTCGGGCTTATAGTATTTGCTGTAGGGATAGCATATTTGCTTTTAGGTTTGTGGGTCTCTTCCTCGGTTAACCCAGGAATAAATCTTTATGCCAAACAGGTGGATTACCTTAAAGGATTATTGTTTAAACCGACAGAATTATTACAATTTATCCTTAAGCCGAAATTTATACTTGTAATTTTGCTACTATTATTGCCGGTCGGATTTTTATCTTTGGGCGAGGTTGGGTTATTCTTGACAATACTGCCCTCGTTGTATATGAATTTTGCGGTCTTCAACAACATAGTGGATTTACTGCTCAGTTGTTATAGCCTGGCTAATTTAGTTCCTCCCGTAATATTCTCGGCGATAATGGGTATGGAGAAGATGCAGACTCTTTCTTTTTTTAAGGCCCGTCCGAAGATTAAAAAAGAGTTTGCCGTTTGTATTTTATCGACATCTATCTTAGGGTACATATTTTTTAATCCTTTTTCCTTCCAGGGCTTATACTGGCCTGGCAGGTTTAGTGAAGTGACCATAAGCGATTTTAAGGTCAGGGAGATGCTCAGTACTATACCAAAGGATGCCAGTGTCAGTGCCGACAATAGATATAGAATGGCTTTGGCAGACAGGAGAGAGATTTATATGCTTGAAAGGTTTTCGTCTGATGCCAGCCAAGGTAAATTTGAGTTTCCAATGATTAAAGATGCGGATTTTGCAGTTATAAGTAAGTATGCCGAACCGCAGGTCCTTGACTATGCAAAAGAGAAACTGCTAAAAAATAAAGGTTACGGCGTATCCGGTTATTCGGATGGGGTTATAGTGTTTGAAAAAGGCGTTGATAGGTCTTTTAAAGAGTGTGTTAAGGCAGGTCCCTCCGAAATTACAAATTATGTATTAGTTAATTTTAACAATGAAATTGTATTAAGAGGTTTTAATTTAAATAAAGCTTATTTTAAACCAGGCGAGGAGTGCAGGATTACCCTATTCTGGGAAACACTTAATAACGTTAAAGAAGACTTGAGGTTTTTGATAAGGTTAACCAAATATAATAAAACCTTTAAAGAGGTTATTTATCAACCCTTTGACGGTTTTTATCCTACGAACCTGTGGCAAAAAGGTGACTTCTTTAAGGAAGAAATAAGCTTAAGACTTCCCAAAGAGATTATATTAAGTAAAGAGCCTTTGCTTGTGGAGATATATCCACTCTTAGCAATGCCGGTAATCCAAAATGAGTTTATTCCAAAACTATCGGAACTAAAATCTGTAAGGGATAAAAAGGAAATGTTGCATAAAAACATAGTCGGCGCTATCTACTTGATAAAATAAATTATAAGGGATGGTCTTGCAAAAAAATAAAAGGATCTGCAGTATCAGCGTTGATTTCGAGGATCTGCATTTTTATTCAAGAACTCTTGGACTATCGCATCCAGAGAAGGAAAATAGTGCCTATGATAAGACAATAGACAGATTCATTGACCTATTTGAACTTATGGATATTAAGGCTACATTTTTTCTTATAGGTAAGGATGTGCTTAAAGCTAGGGATAATAAAAAAGCGGTGCGCCGACTATCAGAAAACGGCCATGAGGTCGCTAATCATACAATGAACCACCTTTTTAATTTTTCTAAATTCACTTATCAAAAAAAGAAGGAAGAGATTATTGAAACGGGGAAGATGCTCGAAGATATTACCGGTAAGAAGGTCATTGGTTTCAGGGCGCCCTGTTATGATATTGACGAAGAGATGATGGATATACTGGAGGAGGCGGGCTATTTATACGATTCCTCGGTTTTCCCCTGCTATTATAAGATGCTGCAGCAGTTCATATATATAGTTATGTGCAGAGGAAAATATAGAAGGATGGGCTCATTCCTTACAAGCTTTATGCCTAACCGGCCTTATATACCCGGTAAGAAACTGCACCACAATAACGGAGAAAGAAAAATAGTCGAGTTTCCGATTTCCATGGTTCCTTATATACGTTTCCCGTTTTATTCTACCGTATTATTCTCAACAGGTGTAAGTTTTTTTAAACTGCAATATTCGCTGGTTAAAAGACTGAGGATTCTTACTTATGAATTACACTCAATAGACCTTGCCGATTATGATGAAGATAGTATTTCACTCTATTATCCCGGACTCAAGCGGCATCCCTGTGCCCGTTTAACCATAGACAGAAAAACAGAGATACTGAAGGGATGTTTTAATACAATTAGGAAGGACTTTGAGATACAAACTATGGAATCTGTCACGAGAGAATATCTTAATGGCGCATGAAGTTTCTTTGCAAAGACTAAAATCAATAGATTTTTTAAGAGGAATAGCGGTGTTAGCGGTTCTTTGCCATCATGCCATCACATACGGACAATATAAGGCAATAGACGTACCCTGGTTTAATTCTATCTGCTACGCTTTTAGGCAGGGGCATTTAGGTGTTAATTTATTTTTCGTTATATCTGGATTCTGTATTCATTTGGCTTGGACGCGACAATTCTCTATCTCTGGAGGGGCAAGCGTGAACTTTTTTCATTTTTGGAAGCGAAGATTTTATAGACTATACCCTGCTTATTTTGTAGCCTTAAGTATAAGTATCTTGATAATCATAATAGCTATAGCTTTAGGCCGTAATCTTCCGCTCGTTAATTTATACCCAAACCCAAAAAGTCTATGGGTTGGATTAGATTTTATTTCCCATTTATTTATGCTTCATGGGGTTATACCATTATTTGATAATGCCGCAGGAAATCCTCCGCTTTGGTCCTTAGCCAGAGAGGAATATCTATACCTGATGTATTTTGTGTTTTTAGGATGGCGATGCACGAAGGGTATTTTTAGCAGCGTATTTATGAGTTTGATATCCGGCGTAGTTTTTTATTTAGTTATGTCAGTTTTTGTGCCTGAATCTTCTCCCTGGTGGCATATTATAGTTACATCTAGCGTTGTTCTTTGGATTCAATGGTGTCTTGGCGCTTTGGCTGTAGAGGCATACTATGATTTAATTAAATTGCCTTCATTTTGTTATAAGCTTTGGATGGTTCCGATATGGGCCGTTATTTCTAAAATAAGCGAAGCGTATCTGCCTGTTTTAAGCCCTTTGTTGTGGGGAATGGCCTTTTTTACACTCTTAAATTTTTGTGCGCGCTTGGAAAAAGAGAAGAGATGGGCAGTAAACCCCGTTAGAAATAGCGTTCCGCGCTGTGTGATTTCTAACGGGGTAAATAAGATTACTGTCTGGCTCTCTGGAGTCGGTTTGTTTTCTTACTCCTTATATTTGATGCATTATCCAGTTCGCGGCATAGTAAAGCAGGCACTTGGAAATTTTGCTCTTACTAATAACCCCTGGATTTATATTCTTAATGCCCTCACTATGGCCGTAGCAGGCTATTATGCAGGGAGGGTCCTTTTTGTATGGGTCGAATCCAGGTTTCTATTGAAAAAAGCATGAATATATATTTTTTAATGACAGATGAACCAGTATATTCGCCTATAACCTGCAGAATCTTTTTGAAAAAATATGCTGATAAGATAGCAGGGATTTCATTTCCTCCCGGCGCAATGAATAAAAAAAGGATTATTAGCACAATGAGGATTTATGGTTTACGCCGTTTTTTTAGTATGAGCATTTATCATATGTTATGGATGATAAGAGGCGGGAGAATAGCCAATATATTTCATCAATATCAAGCGAAGGTTTATTCGACCGAGAATATCAATAGCCCTGTGTTTATAGATTTGCTAAAAAACCTAAGAGTGGATTTGATAATTTCATTTAATTGCCCGCAGGTATTCAGGAAAGAACTTATAGCAGTTCCTGCAAAGGGGTGCATAAATGTGCATTTTGGAATGCTGCCCAAGTACCGCGGTATTCAGCCGATTATGCACGCCCTCTTAAACGGGGAAAAAGAATTCGGCGTTACTGTGCATTATATAGACGAAAAGCTTGACAGCGGGGATATTATTATTCAAGAGAAAATTCCAATTTCAGAAAAAGATATTTTAGATACCCTATACCCAAAAGCTTTTGAAACCGCTGGTCATCTTCTTGTGAGGGTGGTTGATATGATAGTAAATGATACCGTAAAGCGTATATATAACGACCCGTCTAAAAAAAGTTACTATACATATCCTCGTAAGGAGACCATTAAACAATATCGCAGACTATGCCATATGCGTCAAAGGTAAGTTTCAGATATATTTTGATTATTATGCTTATAGGGCTCGTCCTTAGGCTTGCATTCTCTCTGTTGGTTCCGGTACCGGTCACAAAAGACTCCTCAGGATATAATAAACTTGCCTTGAGTTTAATTTCCGGTAATGGCTTAACTTATGATATGAAAAACCCAACCCTTTTTAGAGGCCCTGTTTATCCCTTGTTCTTGGCAGGGATTTACTCGATATTCGGGTATAACTTTGTCATAGCAAGGATAGTCCAGGCCTTCATAGGGATTGCTTTATGCCTCGTATTTTTTTATTTATCAGGACAATACCTTGATAAAACCCTATCTAAGCAGGCGCTTACCGCTCTTGCGCTACATCCTGTCCTGATAGCATTAAGCAGTTCTCTGCTTTCCGAGTTGTTGTTTACATTTCTATTAGGGTTAAGCACTATTAGCCTAACATACGCCTTTGGCAAAAAAGATAAACTCGCTTATTTTATATCCGGTCTGCTCTTTGGCGTAACTACCCTCACAAGGGCAATAACCGCTTATTTTGCACCCTTTTTATTATGCGCTCAACTTATTTTTTACAAAAATAAAAAACTTATACTAAGCCACATAACGTTTTTTTTATGCGGGCAACTTTTGCTTATCCTCCCCTGGGCAATTAGAAATTATGCCGTATCCGGTCAATATTGTTCGGTAGCCACAGGAGGAGGAATAGCATTATGGCTTGGCACCTATACGCCGGGCAGGGGTTATGACCTCGGAATGAACCCGGACGTCTATAGAAAATATGAAGGGGTTGTAGGAAAGGGGCAAAGCTATACCACCATAGAAAATGATAAAAAATTATTCAGAGCCTCTTTAGAGAATATAAAAAATGACCCCATGGGATACATCCTTTTAATACCCGTCAAGCTTCAAAGGATGTTTATAACCAGTTACAGCTCTTTCTTTAACCTTCACGAAATATCGTTAACAGATTATCTAAGAAATCCCCAGTTGATTTTGCAAAGACCCTTTATCCCTTTATGGAAAGCACTGATGCTTTTTATCTCAGTAGTTATAGCGACATTTGGTCTTTTTGGGATATGGCAGATTAGGTATGATGTGGAGAAATTTATACCTGCTCTAATAGTAATTGTATACTTTGTAGTATTTCATGTTCTTTCATTTGCAAGTGCAAGGTCCGGCATACCTATTCTGCCATTTCTTTTGATATTTGCGGCGAAGGGTTTTAATGGTATATTTTCAGTTAAAGCACGCATATGAACAGTAAATTTAAGTTAGGGATAGCCATAATTCTTATTTTGTTAATAGGCGGATATTTAAGATTTGCTAATCTTGCAAAGAGAGGTATATTCTCATGGGACGAGGGGCATTATGTAGGCGTGCTCTATACCCTATCGGCGGGTATTAAATATATTTTTAGGGTTTTTGTTCTTGGGGAGAATTTAGGCAAATTTTCTGACTATATGCTTACCTATGGAGTTAACCATTATCTTGCAGCAAAACCAACCTTTTTTGTTTTAGGCCTTATTACAGCCTTATTTACAGGGATGAAAGTCTATACATTGCAAATAGTCTCTGCGGCAAGCGGTTTGTTAACTATAGGGGTTATTTATTTAATAGCGCATATTACAAAGCAAAGAAGAACAGGAATTTTTGCCTCATTCGCTCTGGCAGTTTCTTATTTTCATACTTATTATTCGCGGACAGCAATGCCTCATATTGCAGCAATATTTTTTGCATACCTTGCGCTTCTTTTATATCTTAATTCAATTCATAAGGACGAAACTATTTCGGGGCATAAAATTTACAACAGATACCTGTTATGGTCAGGTTTTATAACAGGGATAGCCTTTAGTTGCCATTATAATCTCTATTGGATGCCCTTCATTTTCTGGTTTTGTGAAATTTTATATTACACTTCAAATTTTAAGAAAAAACCCTTGTTGTCCAAGATCCGTCGTTTTCTTATCTTCTCTTTATGTATGGCAGCTCCACCAGTGTTTTATGAACTGTTACTGCGCGCTATTAAGGCATATATATATCTGCATCCCAGTCTGGCATCTGCCATCGGAGGCAACTCTGGATATGGAATATTCTATGATTACTTTGAACAGCTTTTTTATCAAATTAAATATCTTGATAATGACTATCAATTTAGCAACCGTTTTTTTTATATCCATATGCTTTTCTTAAAAGAGGGGGTGCTTGTTGTTTCTATTTTCCTGATAGGTTTTTTTTATAGCCTATATAATCTCTGGAAAAAGTTTGCTATATCTGAATTTTTAATGTTGAGTTTTTTTATAATCCCGTTTGTTTTGGTAATCGTTAATCCCCATATCCCTAATATGCGCACCTTTATTGTCGTATTACCGGCTTTTTTCTGGTTTGTAGGAAAGGGATTTATCTGGACAGAGGGTTTTATCAAGAGAATTCATTTGCCTCATTTTATTAAACCGCAATATATAACAATCTTACTTGCTATTTTTGTGCTTAGCCACAGCCTGAGCCTGTCAAGGGAATATCTAAATCAAGCTTCAGGCTACAGGGAAGCGCTCCAATATATGGAAACCCATGAGGGGATAAAGCACTTTAGCTCTAACCCCATTATCACAAGGATATACGCAGGAAGGAAAAATGCCTATGATATAAGAAGTTATTATCCCGCTGGCCAGGAAGACGCAAGCTCGGGTAATTTCTCGTTAGACCATGTTATAACGTTATATAATAAAGGGTTTAGATATCTTATCCTTGACCATTTGAGATACCGTTACAGCAATGCCTTAGTTTCAGCCGCTGAAAACATATCCCCGGTATTTAGCGCCTTTCATTCCAGCGATGCCGATATGTTTGAACGGGGATATGAGGGTATTAAATATGCTAAGGCTTGCCCTAAAAGGATAGAGGTTTACAGGGTAGAAGACCTGTTAAATCAAATCTCAATATCAAAAAAACAGGGAGTATCGCTTAGATGAGCGTGGTTTACAGAGACAGGGCTTTATCTCAGGTTCCCAGGATATTAGGGTTAATTGACAGGGATGGGTCTTCAAAAACTTACGGGTGCTCTGACCGTTATTACTGGCATTATAGGTTTCATGACTTTAGCAATGCCAGATTTCAGGAGGTATCGCTCCTGTTAGCCTTATTGTTTAAGTATGATTTTGAAGATAATCCATTTTTCAGAAATAAAAAAATACTTTCGTGGGCATTGGGCGCAATAAAATTCTGGGCGAGAATAAGAAACAAAGATGGGAGCGTGAACGAGGCTTACCCCTTTGAGAGGTCGTTTTGCGCTACCGCATTAAGTACCTTTGCGATAACCGAGGCTATGTTGGCTCTCGGGATTAATGAACAGGTGCGGTTGGAAAAAACCGGTCTATGGTTAAAGAAGAATAACAATACAAATGTAGCTAATCAGATGGCGGGTTCAGCAATCTCATTATTTAATATATACCTTCTGACAGGGGATATTGTTTTTAAGGAGGCATCAGAGAAAAAAATAGAGATTCTTATTAAAAACCAGAATTCCGATGGCTATTTTCTTGAGTATGGAGGCGCGGATATCGGCTATCAAAGTCTTACCTTGAGTCTTCTTACAAGGTACTATAAGAAGGCTAAATCTACCCTTGTCCTTGAATCAATAGAAAAGGGCATAAGGGCACTTGAGAAGGTAATTTTGGATGGCGGAAGTTTCGATTATTCTATGACTAGCAGGAAGACACAATTTCTCTACCCTTATTGTTTTACGATGTCCAATAATAATATTATAAATAAACATATAAAGGGGTTAAAGGAAAACAGGGTACTTGAGCCGGGCTGGCTCGATGACCGCTATGTGATTCCCCTAACCACAGACTATCTGCATCTTTATCTGGTGTCTGAAAATGTTTATGACAACGCCTAAACTGATTTTGCTTCGCATATATAACCTAACATTAGGAAGGTGCTCTTTTTTTTCAAAAATTCTAAGAAGAATTCTACTATGCATTCTGGTGTATAAAAAGGGTGAAAGATATGTTGCCAGTTCTAGATATTTTGATTGGTCGGATATTGAAAAATAGCTTTAAAAACATATGGATATAGTTTTAATTTTACCAAAAACCAAGGAAGTTGAGTTTGAAAACATAGAAGTGCCCTATTCAATTCTATGGGTTGGCAGTTATTTGAGCCATCGGCAAATAAATGTTAAATTGTTTGATGAGCGCGTTACAGGCGATAAAGACATACTTAACTACGTTCATTCTCACAAGATAGAATATGTCGGGGTCTCGACGATGACCGGCCCGCAGTTAAAATATGCTATTGCCATCTCAAGAAAAATAAAAGAATTGGACAATAAGATAACTCTTATCTGGGGAGGAGTCCACCCTACAATTTTGCCTGAAACGGTATTATTTAAGAACTACGTGGATTTTGTGGTGCGGGGCGAGGGCGAAGAAACCCTCTATGAATTATTAAGCGCTTTAGAGAAAGGGAATTCGTACGAGAGAGTTCAGGGGATATCCTATAGAAATGGCAAAACGGTTACGAATAATCCTTTCAGGAGATTTATGGACCTCGATAGCGTCTCTATGGACTGGAGCCTATTGGATATGTCGCAGTATATCTATGAGGATAATGGAAAGCGCAGTATTTCTTTTACCGTTTCGCGCGGTTGTCATTTTAGATGCAGGTTCTGCTGGAATGTCATTGTGCATAATAGAAAATGGCGGTCCTGGAGCTTGGATAAAGCAAAGGAAGAAATTGAAAATTTAATCGCTAAATTCGGTATTAACTATGTTAATTTTATTGACGATAATTTAAGCTCGGGAAGGGAATACCTTTTTGACTTGGCGGAATTCTTAAAGAGAAAAAATGTAGGCTGGTTTGCATCCCTTAGGGTTGATTTTCTGTCAAGCGAAGAGAATATAAAAAGATTGGACGGCTGCGATGGATTATATGTAGGCTCAGAATCAGGGGACGATAGGATACTGCTTCATCTTCAAAAGGATGCTACAGTTGATCAGATTGTCAAGAGCGCTCAACTTTTAAAAAAATATGGCATTAAAGGAAATTTCAGTTGGATGGTTGGTTTTCCTGGAGAAACCAGAGATGAGGTGTTAAAAACAATTGAACTCGTAGATGAGGTAGCTAAGATTATGCCGACTGCGGCTCAGAGAGTTCGCATCTGGAATCCATATCCCGGCTCATCTTTATTTGAAGAGGCCGTGGGTATGGGTTTTAAACCGCCTAAGGAACTCGAGGGATGGTCAAATTTTACCAGAGAATATTGCGTATTAGACTACGTTAAAAATCCCTGGGAGCTCAAGTGTATTAGTTATGTTACATTCTTTTATTTCTACCAGGGTGCCAGGCGAAGCGCAAAACTGCTATACAAGCCTATTCTTTTATTTTTAAGAAAAGTTTCTTCGTGGCGTTGGAGGAATAAGATATTTAAATTTCCGATAGAATTCTATTTGATTGAAAAAATAAGGGAATTAATCTCCCCTGTCAAGGTTGGCAGGAGTGATTAGGGTGCTGTTTTGAGTTAAAAAGTGCAAATATGAAGGTACTAATTTTAAATCCCGTTAGCAAATTTACAAAAAATGTAGTGCGGGACGTCTTATACGGCTGCTGGTGCAAGGGAAAACGCATAGGCGGGGCCACAGTTCCGCCGTTCGGGCTGCTTGTGGTTGCAACTGTGTTAAAAAATGATGGAAATGAAGTGGTTTTTTTGGATGCCCAGGCGGAACAATTGGGCATAGAAAAGCTAAAATCTATTATAGTGAATTTTGAAGTTGTAGTTATCTCTACCTCTACTATGAGCTACCGGGAAGATGCAGCAGTGCTTTTAGAATTAAAAAGGGCTAATCCAACATTAAAAACAGTGATTTTCGGCTCTCATCCTACGTTCTTACCCCATTCTGCGCTTGGAAATAAGGGCGTGGATATAATTGTGCGAAGGGAGCCGGAATATATCATAAGGGATTTAATCAGGGAAATAATAAAGGGTGACTCTTCGTGGAAAAGGGTTATGGGGATAGGTTTTAAGGAGGGCAGGGAATGTGTTATAAATGAATACTATCCCTTTATTGAGAATCTGGATGAACTTCCCTATCTGGATACTTCTCTTTTACCAGAAGGTATAGACTATTTTAATCCGATAGTAAAGCGCTTGCCCTATATCACCACCTCTACTTCAAGGGGATGCCCGGGAAGATGCACCTTCTGCACAGCACCTGCCTTTGACGGGATGAGGCTGCGTTATCAGTCAAGCGATTATGTCCTTGGCCAGATAGAGGAATTTTTAAAAAGAGGCTTCAAAGAAATCTATTTTAGAGACGATACCTTTCTTGTGGATAAAGCCAGAGACATAAAGATATGCAGGGGTATTATAGAAAGGGGATATGATGTTTCCTGGATTTGCAATGTAAGAATAGGGATGATAGATAAACAGATGTTAGAATTGATAAAGGAGGCAGGTTGCCATCTTATTAAAACAGGCGTTGAGAGCGGCGTTCAGGAGATACTCGATAGGGTCAAAAAGGGAATAAGAATAGAGCAGACCAGAGAGGTTTTTAGATGGGCTAAAGAAGCGGGAATTGATACGCATGCCCATGTGATGCTTGGAATGCCGGGCGAGACAGAGGATACCCTAAAACGCACTGTTGATTTTGTGCTTGAGATTGCGCCTACAACTGCTACGTTTGGGATATGCACACCCTATCCGGGAACGCCCCTTTTTGAGGAGGTGGCTGAACTTTCTCCGGACTTAAAAGATGGAACAGACTCAGATTTTAGCAAACTGCATACCGTAGGGTTGTTTAACGAATGTTATACCAGTCTTGATAAACTAAAACTGGAAAAGGCAGTCAGGTTCGCCTATAGAAGGTTTTACTGGCGCTTTCCTTATCTTTTAGAGATGCTTTCCAAGATAGACGGGATAAGGGATTTTAAAAAATTTGCTATCGCAGGATTAAATGTATTTGATTTTGCCCTGCAAGGAGATTAAATGAAGCCACAACTTAGCGAGCGTTAGTGAAGCTAAGTTGTTTGGCTGAATTTAACCCAGCACTAATTTTATGTATTTTGTTTATCTTCTGAAAAATGAGATAACCAACGAACTTTATTATGGGTATACAAATGACTTAGAACGGCGCTTAAAAGAGCGTAATCTAAATGCGAAATGGAAACTCATATATTACGAAGCATTTGCTTCAGACTTGGATGCCAGAGAAAGAGAAAGAAAATTGAAAGATTATGGTCAATCAAGAAATCATCTTAAAAATCGTCTTAAAAGGTCATTACAATTATAAAATTAGTGCTGGGTCCAATTCGCACAGCAACTTATGTTCACTTTGTTCCATAAGTTGCGTGCTCATAGGAGAATAAAAATGCAAAAAACGAATATGGTATCGGTAATCTTACCTGCCTGCAATGAGGAAAAGAGCATAGGAAGACTTATTAAGGAGATAAAGGCTATAAATGCGGATTTTGAGGTTATAGTGGTAGATGATGGCTCTTCTGATAATACTTCAGAAGCTGCCAAAAGCCATGGCGCAATTGTCATAAGACACCCTTACAATATTGGCAATGGTGCAGCGGTAAAAAGCGGGGTGCGCTATGCAAAGGGGGACGTGGTAATATTGATGGATGCAGATGGCCAGCATCTTGCAGGCGATATACCGAAATTACTCAATGCTATGGATGGTTTTGATATGGTTGTAGGGGCAAGAACAGCTCTTTCTGATCTTTCAGGGTATCGCACCCTCGGTAATAAAATCCTGACGAAGGTAGCAGAGTTTTTATCCGGGCATAGAATACCTGACCTTACCTCTGGCTTCCGTGCCATAAGAAAGGAAAAATTAGAGGAGTTTTTGCATCTATTCCCGAACAGATATTCCTATCCTACAACCATAACCCTTGCTATGCTTAAATCAGGATATTTTGTTAAGTATCTTCCGCTTGATTCAATAGGCCGAAGAAAGGAAGGAGAAAGTAAACTGCAGCCCATAAGGGATGGCCTCAGGTTTATACATATAATACTGAGGATTATAATGCTTTTTGATCCTCAGAAAATTTTCATACCAGCTAGCGTGTTTTTCTTTATTATTGGATGTATTATTGGGGTACATTCACTTATTGTATCCGGAAAGATAATCCAGTCCGCAGCCCTATTTATAGTAATATCAACCTTCATCTTTTTCTTTGGTCTAATCGCAGAGCAAATCGCTGCCATAAGGCGGGAGTTGAATGAGAGATAAAATGAAAAGTCTTAAAAAAGGAATTACTGTATTAGCAGGCCTTGTATTAATTCCTCTTATTACGACAATATTATATGAACAGGTAGGAACTAAAAACGGATTTATTGTTTTATCAAAAAGATCGGTTGCGGAAATGGCAAACTTGGCCGTCGGACTTTATGACCCATATAAATCTAAGATAAAAAGAACCATACTCTATCCGCCACATACGGCAAATAGCGTACCAGAGGAACTTCTGGATACAAAGGAAAGGCTTTTGGATTTTATCAGTCTGGATAATTTCCTTAAGGAGCATCTAAAACTAAGAGGTTACAAAAACGGTGACATAACGTACAGCCGTTTTGAGTTTTTTTACCAACCAGAGGATGAGCCAAGCCTTGGTATCCTGCGCGATAGATTTGCCATGGATGAGATTATCCGAAACGGCAGGGATGATTTTGAGAAACTCCTGAACTTAGCCAAATGGGTGAACAGGCAATGGGAATATGGCATTCCAAGGAATGTTCCCTTTAATTTTAATGCCATAGAGCTACTTGACAGAGCGAAAAAGGGAGAGCGTTTCTTCTGCAGCGAATATTCAGTTGTGTTTATCCAGTGTGCTCTTAGCCTTGGTTTTCAGGGAAGGTATGCGGGGTTAAAGAACCATGTGGTTTCAGAGGTCTGGCTTGATGACTATAAAAAATGGGTGATGTTTGACCCTACCTTTTGCATATACATAAGTCATAAAGGAGTGCCCTTAAATTGCCTTGAGATTCACAATACGTTGATAGAGGGCAAACTCAACGAGCTGGAAATAGTTGAGTTTGGTCCACAAAACTCCCTAAAAATAAGCAAAGAAAGATTACTAGAAAATTATAAAAAATTTTATATAAGGATGAGAAATGATTGGTTTACGAATAAACTCCCTCACTGGTATCCTCTCTCAAACTCGATAATGAACGGCGTTGAATGGGTAGACTATGCCACGCAAAACTCCATAGGTATCGCCAAAGAAACCTCTTTAAGAGACGACCTCTACTGGACTTTAAATGAGACCAGGATAAATATAGTTAAAAGAATAGAGAAGGGAGAAGGGTTTATAAAATTAAGGTTGATACTGGATACGCTTACCCCGAATTTCTCTCATTTTAATATCAGTATCAACGGAAAACCATTTTTATTAAAAGAAGGAAACGAACTCGATTGGGTAGTGGTTAAGGGTAAGAATATCCTCGTGGCGCAGGCAGTGAATACATTTGGAAAATACGGAAGGCCTGCTTCAATCGAATTTATCTTAATATGATGCGCTCTCTATATATATCCTATGACGGTGCCTGTGATTCAATAGGGCAGTCTCAGATTCTGCCTTATTTAAAGGGCCTCTCAAAAGAAGGAATTGATTTTACGCTTCTAACATATGAGAAGAAAGAAGCGCTCTTAAACAGAGAAATGGTTTCTGCCTTAAAGAGCGATTTAGAAGAAAATGGTATCAGGTGGGTTTATCTTAAATACACCAAAAAGCCTCCGGTAGCGTCCACGCTCTTTGATATTGTAAAGGGAACTCTTGTGGGTGTATGGCTTGTTTCTAAGCACAGGATAGGCTGTGTTCATGCGCGAAGCTATGTAACCTCACTGATAGGAGTTATTCTAAAACGCCTGTTTAAAATCAGGTTTATTTTTGATATGAGGGGTTTCTGGGCAGACGAGCGCGTAGAGGGCAAAATCTGGAGGACGAAAGGAATTATCTATAAGGTTACTAAATTTCTTGAAAAAAAATATTTCCTGTTCTCGGATGAAGTGATTGTGCTCACCGAAAAGGCAAGAAATATTATAGGTAGTCTTGATTATGAGGTTAAGGCTAACATAAACGTTATCCCGTGTATGGTGGATATAGAGAAATTTAACTTTAATATGGAAGACAGACAGTATATCAGGGCGAAATATGGCCTGGATTCAAAATTTGTATTTCTGTATAGCGGGAGCTTGGAATACTGGTATATGAAAGATGAGATGCTGGAATTTTTTAAGGTAGCAGTGGATTTTATTCAAAACAGTTATTTTTTAGTACTCTCTACAATGGACAGAAAGTTCATAGAGCCGCTGATTATCTCAAAAGGCATAGGAAAGGATAAATTTACCGTACTGGAAAGGATTCCGTATAACCAGATGCCGAAATTTATTTCTGCCTCTGATACAGGGATTTTTTTTATAACCCCGGTTTTTTCAAAAAAGGCCTCCTCGCCGACAAAATTTGCCGAATATATGAGTTGCGGCCTTCCGGTTATAACCAATTCCGGGATAGGGGATCTGGATGAGTTGATTTCAGATTACAGGGTGGGTACAGTGGTAAATGCTTTTTCAGAAGAGGAATATAAAAACAAAATAAGAGCGCACATAGCACTCTTAGAAGCAAGGGATATAAAAGAACGTTGCGTAAGATTAGCAGAGGAGGTATTTGCCCTAAGTTATGGCGTAGGCGCTTATGCAAAGATTTATACTAGACTTAACGGAAGTCTGTCTTAATGGAAACCGGTAATTCTTTCTACAAGGTTAAGTATATATCCTGCAGGGTCTGCGGTGCAGATGATTTTAAACTCCTCGGGATAAGGGGTAATCTTGAATATCTAGGTGCAAAACCCCTTGAAGATGGAACACCGCATATGATTACCAATGTCGTAAGATGCAATAGGTGCAATTTTGTCTATACCAATCCGTATATTATAACTGATGAGAGGGATAACTTTTATAACGACGTAGAGGATTATAAGCCCTCTTCTTGTGGTAAAGGAGAGGGGTTATTCAAGAACACCCTTTCTATTTTAGAAAAATTCTCTAAAGGAGGCAGACTGCTTGATATTGGTTCAGGAAAGGGAGAATTTTTAAACCTTGCAAGAGAATCAGGATGGGAGGTCTACGGCGTAGAGGTTTCTTGCTCCCTTAGAGGATATTCAGAGAATAAATATAGCCTTAAAATCGAAAGGAGAGCCCTTGGGGAGGCAAGATATCCGGATGGGTATTTTGATGCCGTTGTTCTAAATATGGTATTGGAGCACCTTGAAGAACCGAACAACGTTATGAAAGAGGTCTATAGAATTTTAAATGACAGGGGAGTGGTTTTAATTGAAGTGCCTAATATGGATAGCCTTTTGTTAAGGCTGATAAGTTTATTTTATATGCTTAAAAGGAAGAACTGGTCGCCTTATCTTTCTCCGTTGCATAAACCTTATCATAGCTTTGGTTATTCAAATTCTACCTTGAGATTCCTGCTTGAAAAGCATAACCTATTTATAGTTAAGACAATAAACACCAGCCTCTTAGAAAGAGGGATTGAAGAGAGGGAGACTGTTTCACCGCTATTAAGGACAGCCGCCTTAGCTGTAACAGCCATAGGAGCTATTTTTGGAATGGCAGATGTCTCTATTGTTATTGCAAGGAAAAACAGATGAAGAAGGCCATAGTCACCGGTGCAAATGGCATGCTTGGAAGCGCGCTTATACCGGAATTAAAAAAAACAGGTTTTGAGGTATGCCCTACTGATATCTTTAATACTAACGATATAAGGTTTCTGGATATAAGAAATTTTGAAGGGGCAAAAAAAATAATTCTGAATTTTTCCCCTGACATAATTTTCCATCTTGCTGCAGAGACCGATGTGGACAGATGCGAGCTTGAACCAGAACATGCCTATGAGGTTAATACGCTCGGCACTGAAAATATCGCAAGGCTTGCAAGACTTACAGATGCCGTTTTAGTATATGTGAGCACTATGGGCGTATTCGATGGAAAAAAGGATGGGCCATATAACGAGTTTGACGAGCCAAACCCTGTTAACGTTTATAGCAAAACAAAATGGGAGGGAGAAAAAAGGGTTACAGAATTATTAAGCCGCTATTATATTGTGCGCGCGGGCTGGATGATGGGTGGAGGCAGAAGGGATAAGAAATTTGT
Organism: uncultured Planctomycetia bacterium; assembly: GCA_964506845.1. GTDB lineage: Bacteria > Omnitrophota > Gorgyraeia > VGKN01 > VGKN01 > CAZDNS01. The sequence goes on from CAZDNS010000005.1 coordinate 44,639, forward strand.
GGCAAAGATACTGGATTTGATTGAGGAAGGGAAAGAGATTTCCGCAGTTACAGATAAATTCGGAAGCCCCACATTTACCAATGACCTTTCAAAAGCAATGATTGAGCTGATAAAGACAAATCAGTATGGCCTTTATCATATTACAAACAGCGGGCATTGCTCCAGATACGATATAGCGGTAAGGATTGTAGAATTTCTTAAGGAGGATATAGTGGTTAGGCCTGTTACCTCAGATGCCTTTCCCCTGCCTGCCCCCCGCATACGTTCAGAGGCAGCAGAGAGCCTTAAGCTTGACTCTATTGGGATAAAACCGATGCGGCAGTGGGAAGAAGCCTTAAAGGATTATCTTGCACAATTACTGTTAGAGAAAACAGATGGAAAATAAGATAAGGATACTTTTTCTTACTCCCCATCCGGAAGAGGGGGCAAGCACTCGCTACAGAGTAAAACAGTTTTTCCCGTATCTTAACTCCAATGGAGTGGAATGTATTTTTCGCCCATTTATGTCTTCTGGTTGTTACAGGATATTATATAAAAACGGCTATTTAATCAGAAAGAGTTTTAATATGTTAAAGGGGCTTTTTAGGCGCGGCTGTGAATTTATAAATTCAAGCAGGGTGGATATTATATTTGTTCATCTGGAAGCCTCGCCACTAGGTATTCCCGTGTTTGAAAGCCTTTTTTCTTATGCAAAGAAACCTCTAATATATGATTTGGACGATGCGATATATATGAGAAACATAAGTTCGGCGAATAAACTAGCCTGTTTTCTTAAGAATCCTACGAAGATATCCGAAATCATCAAAATAAGCAACCATGTTATAGTATGCAATGATTATCTGGGCCAATATGCCCGAAAATTTAACCAGAATATAACAATGATACCCACTTCAGTAAACACCGACACCTTTAAGGCAAGGGATTACGGTAAATCCAATGGCAAAAAGGTTGTTATTGGCTGGATAGGTTCTCATTCAACCGCCCGTTATCTTACTCAATTAAGAGGGGTTTTCGAGACACTGGCTAAGAGATACGATTTTACTCTCAAGATTATAGGTTCAGATAAAAAAGATTATTTTCCAAATATTAGAAACGTGGTTTATAGCGATTGGTCATTAGAAACAGATATTATGGATTTTCAAAGCCTGGATATCGGAATATATCCCTTGCCCGATGACGAATGGGTAAAGGGTAAAACGGGCTTTAAGACTGTGCAGTATATGTCGGTAGGGGTTCCTTGTGTTGTTTCAAGGGTTGCCAGAAATATAGAGATTGTAAAAGACGGGATAAACGGATTTTTGGCTTCTTGCGATGAAGAGTGGGTTGATAAGATAGCCTGTCTTATCGAGAACCCTGAACTCAGAAAGCAGATAGGTCTTTCCGGACGAGAGAGTGCCGAGGAACAGTTCTCGGTAAAGGTAAATGCCCCGAAATACCTGGATTTATTTCGAAAGGTTTATAGCGAATATTATGGCAAAAGAAACGCTTAACAAAATGGATTATGAAAGAGGCGGGACCCAAAAGGAATTTTACACCGAGTCAGAGGTGAGATTTGTAAATTGTCCTTTGTGCGGAGCCGGTCAATATAGAAAGATCTACAAGGAAAGAGGTGCTTTGGGGATAGTAAGTTGTCTTTCCTGTGGCTTGATATACGTTAACCCGCAGTTAAAGAGCCCTGAAAAGACTTACTGGGGGGACAAGGATAAATATTTTAAGGAGGCGAGATTAATCTTTGAGGGTAAGGCTGCTCATCACCGAGATAAAAATTATATAGCTGACATAGAGATGATAGCTGATTATAAACCCTCAGGAAATTTTCTTGAGGTGGGAACAAATATGGGCTTTTTTTTAAGGAACGCTCTGGGTCGCAGATGGAACCTTTATGGGGTAGAACCCTCTCCCTCTTTATCGGAAATGGCGAGGGAATATTTTGGTTTAAACGTAAAAACTGTCTTTTTGGAAGACGCCGGATTTGAGAGCGGATTCTTTGATGTGGTGTCTATGACAGATGTTTTTGAACATATACCCCAGCCCGCAAGATTACTTTCTGAGATAAGAAAGATTTTAAAACCCGATGGTATATTATTTATCAAGGTTCCAAACGGCCTCTTTAACCTATTTAAACTAAATCTGGCTAAACTGACAGGAAGGCTAAAGGAGCACGATATATTTGATTCCTACGAGCATGTGGTGCATTATACTGCTAAAACCCTAAGGCATATGCTCAAAAAAAATGGTTTTACCACAATAAAAACCTGTATAGGAAAACCTATTCAACTTCCTGTATGGCATAGATACGTAGGCAGTTTTTATCAATATCCAAGCCCTTGGATACTCGACCCCGTTAATCAAAGTCTTAGAACTATTTTCTATTGGCTATCTCTTTTTGAATTCTGGATGAGATTCAAGAGAGCAGGTTACCTGGCTCCAAATTTAATTGTTATGGCAAAAAAATCCTAAAAAAAGCAGTTTAACTATATAAAAAGGAGTAACCGCCAAAGCGCAAAATATCCCTGCCTGCCTGCCGGCAGGCGCAAAGGCGCAAATAAAGACTTCTGCGTTTCAGCGGTTGCAAAAGGAGGAGTTATTATGAAGATTTTGCAGAAATATAAGAATACCTTAATTGTATTTTTGTTGTTTATTAGCATTGTAGTAAATATGATAGTATATTCGAAATTGTCGGAGATTTCGTTAATTTATACTAACTATTTTACAGCGGAAGAAAATAATTTTTCGAAAGCGCCCTTTTTAGTAGAACTTTATGACAATGTATACGGTTATGTCTTATTCCGTAGAATTGGCAAACAGTTAGTCAAGGGATTGGTTGATGACAAAGATAAAATAGTTGCTGTTTCTAATTGGGTTTTTAATAATATACTTCAGAAAGAACTTGTCCACTCCGCAGATTTCGGTCCATATCTTGATATTCCTATCATTGACGATAATTTCCTGAATGTTGTTCGGAGGGGTTACGGATACTGCGACCAGAGTTCCTATGTATTATGCACAATGATGCATTGGCTGGGATTTAAGTCAAAAATGCTTATGCTGAGGAATGAAACAGGAGAATCTCCGCATACCGTAGCAGTTGTTATAACAAATGGAAGAGAATATATTATAGATACAACTCTTCACTTTATTTTCTTTGATGATAATGGTGAGCCAATATCTATCGGAGGAATAAAGAACCACCCTGAGTTATTCAAGAGATATAAAGAGATGGTGAACAGGCTCGCCTTAAGAAAGGGTGAGGCTCCGGTTGATATTAAACCGGAATGGTTTGAAAATGGTAAATTTTTTGAGACCTTTCCATTTTGCAGCAAGGCATATCTATTAAAAAAGATTAAAGAAAAATTAGGCGGGTCTTTTGTAAATTTAATTGTACCGTCTGCTTTCGCAAGCGAAACTCCATTTCCTTTTTATCACCCTGTTTATATAATCAGGTCTTATGATAAGGCAAGAATTAACTGTTTGTTGGGAGATTTAGAAAAAGCACTAAAAATTTTGAACAGTGTAAAAATTAACAAAGATAATAAGGCTTATATTCACTTCTTGTTTGAGAAAGGGTATATCTTGTACAAACTTAAGCGTTATCAAGAAGCAAAAGAATACTTCGAAGAGGTTCTCGCTTTAGCGAAACCTCACTTTTTAAAAAATGGTGCGCATTATTTTTTAAAAAAGATTAACGAATCTAAATCGCCATAACCCTGTGACTATACATTATAAATAGAGGTTTTTTGGATGTGTGGTATCTGCGGTATTATTGATTATACAGGTAAGCCTGTTCAAAAAGACACAATTCAGGAGATGTGTTCTCATATTAGACATCGTGGCCCTGATGATGAAGGAATTTATATATCAAATTCGAAATTTAGCGTGGGATTGGGCCATAGAAGGCTTAGCATAATCGATCTTTCGGCATCAGGGCACCAACCGATGTCTAATGAAGATGGAACTATCTGGATAGTGTTTAACGGAGAGATTTACAACTTTAAAGACCTAAGGCACGAATTGGAAAATCAGGGACATATATTTAAATCCGATACCGACACTGAGACAATAATACATCTCTATGAGGAATATGGAATAGACTGCGTAAGAGAATTACGTGGTATGTTTGCCTTTGCGATATGGGATGAGAAAAAAGAGAGCCTATTTATGGCAAGAGACAGGCTCGGGAAAAAACCGTTGCTCTATTATCAAGACGAAAATAATTTCTGCTTCGCCTCCGAGTTTACTGCGCTTCTAGCAAGCGGACTAATTAAGAGACAGATAAATCCAGAAGTAATAGATTATTATCTTACCTTCGGCTATATTCCTGCGCCACTGGCAGTCTACAAAGGCGTATTTAAACTTCTTCCAGGGCACACGCTTATTTTAAGGGATAGAAATATTGCACTGAATCCTTACTGGCAGTTAGATTATTCCAAAAAGATTAATATATCCGAGGAAGAAGCGGGGGAAGAGATTTTAAGGCTTCTTAAGGAGGCAGTAAGAATTAGATTATATAGCGATGTCCCCTTAGGGGCATTTTTAAGTGGTGGAATAGATTCAAGCACGGTTGTTGCTCTTATGAGCGGATTGTCTGGCAAAAGGGTTAAGACCTTCTCAATTGGTTTTGAAGAAAAGGACTACAGCGAATTAAAATATGCCAGAAAGGTTGCAGAGAGATTTAATAGTGAGCATAACGAATTTATTGTAAAGCCGAAGGCGCTGGAGATTTTGCCCATTTTGGTAGAACGATACGGAGAACCGTATGCCGATTCTTCCTGTATCCCTTCGTATTATGTCTCAAGAGAGACCAGAAGGCATGTTACCGTAGCGCTAAACGGAGATGGCGGAGATGAACTATTTGCAGGGTACGAGAGATACCAAGCAATACTTGCTTCTGAAGTTTATCAGAAGGCTCCCTTATTTTTAAGAGGTATTGTAAACGGGACTGCAGGTCTTTTACCTGATTCTGTTAATCCCAAAAATAGATTCAGGAGGCTTAAGAGGTTCCTTGAAGGAGCAGCCTTACCCCTTAATCAGAGATATGTTAGGTGGGTGGGGATATTCAGTGAGAACTTAAAGAAAAATTTATATTCTGAGGATTTTTCTAAAACCATATCTTCGGTAGATTCCCAGAGATTTATTGGGCAATTTTTGAGCGATTCAAATGGGTTATCTCTTACTGACGCTCTTTTGTATACCGATACTCTTACCTATCTTCCAAATGACCTTTTGGTCAAGATGGATATAGCCAGTATGGCAAATTCACTAGAAGCGCGTTCCCCTTTCTTAGACCATAAACTAATAGAGTTTGTCGCGAAACTGCTCCCAGAGTTTAAATTAAGAAAATTTGTTAAAAAATATATCTTAAAAAAAGTTGCAGAAGATATGATACCTAAAGAAAATATCCATAGGAAAAAAATGGGGTTTGGCGTACCGGTCGGAGAATGGTTTAGAAATGAACTGAAAGATTTTTTACAGCAGACGCTTACCTCAAAGGGATCTTTAGGAAGGGGCTATTTTAAACCCGAGGCTGTTAAGGAAATAGTAAGGCGTCATATTGAAAGACAAAAGGATTACTCCTTTCAGCTATGGTCGCTTTTGATGCTGGAGCTATGGCATAAGAGGTTTATGGATTAGCCAATGAAGAAATTTTTATGCGTCTTCCTAGGCAGCATCTTGATTATAGGCGTTGTGGCAATATTTTTGAACTTTAAGGTCATAACGCGCCAGGGAATTAACTACCAGTTAAGCGTTGTCAGAATACCCCTATATCTTAAACTGATTGATTTTTTTGATAGGCATTATAACTACAAGGAATTGGTAAGGAGGATATTAAAAGATGTCGGCTCAGAAAGAGAACGTATTTTCAGGATTTTCGAATGGACACATCGCAATATAAGGCGAGTGCCTAAGGACTTTCCCATAATAGACGACCATGTATGGAATATCATAATAAGGGGTTATGGCGCGTCTGACCAGTCATCGCACGTATTTACAACCCTTTGTAATTATGCGGCCTTAGAGGCGTTTTATACGTGGGTTTATTCAACGGATAGAACAAAGAGAATTCCTATTTCTTTTGTCAGGTTAAATGCCAGATGGCTTGTTTTTGATCCCTATAACGGAATATTCTTTAAAAATAAGAGTGGCGATATTGCGGACATAGATAATCTTAAAAACGGGGATTGGGCCATAGAATGCCTCACCGTTACGGAAAAGACTAAATACGATTTTAAAGAATACTTTGTTAATTTACCAGAAGCAAAAAATATCGGATTGACAAAGTCTAATATACAATCGCCTTTAAAACGTTTAATTTTCGAGGTGAAAAAATGGGCAAAAATAAAACGAAGATAGGACTTATAGGCATAGGATACTGGGGTAAAAATCTGGCAAGGGTCTTTTCGCAGTTAGGGGTATTGGATACAGTTTGCGATTCTGATTCAGAGAAATTAAAACTTTTAAAAAAGGCTTATCCGAAGGTTGAAATTTCGTTATCCTGTTCGGAAATATTTAATAATAAGGCTATAAAAGCAGTGGTAATATCGACTCCGGCAGAGTCCCACTATCGCCTCGTCAAAGAGGCGCTTCTTTGCGGAAAGGACGTATTTGTTGAGAAGCCCCTGGCTTTAACTGTAGAAAACGGCATTGAACTTGTGGAGCTGGCGGAAAGGAATAAACAAATCCTGATGGTGGGCCATCTTTTGGAGTATCATCCGGCAGTAGATAAATTAAAGGAATTTATGGAAAAGGGAAGGCTTGGAAAAATCCAGTATATTTATTCCAACCGCCTTAACCTTGGAAAGATAAGACGCGAAGAAAATATATTATGGAGTTTTGCGCCTCACGATATTTCAGTTATCCTCCTTCTTCTAAACGAAATGCCTGAGGGAGTGTCTGTGTTTGGCGGAAACTACCTTGACCATAAAATCGCAGACGTTACAGTAAGCAGCCTTAATTTTTCAAGCGGCGTAAAAGGGCATATATTTGTGAGCTGGCTACACCCATACAAGGAACAGAAGCTGATTGTAGTCGGCGATAAAGCAATGGCAGTTTTTGATGACGTTGCGCCGAAGGATAAACTGCTTGTTTTTAATCATAAGATAGACTGGATAGGCAGGATGCCTGTTCCCAAAAAAAGCGAGGCAGAAAGGATTGAGTTTGAGATGGAGGAACCGCTCTTATTGGAGTGCAGGCATTTCTTGGACTCTCTCGATACGCGGAAAAAGCCAAAAACTGATGGACGAAGCGCACTGAGAGTATTAAAGGTTCTTCAGTCCTGCCAGACCTCTCTGGAAAATAGTGGAGTATATGTCCCGTTAAATGCACATGCCAATCCTTCATCCCGTTCCAGAGCATATTTTGCGCATCCTACTGCCACCATAGAACAGCCCTGTCAGATTGGCGAGGGCACAAAAGTATGGCATTATTCCCATGTTATGAAGGGTGCAAAAATCGGGAAAAATTGCAATATAGGACAGAATGTTTTTATCGGCTCTAAAACCGAACTGGGAAATAACGTAAAGGTGCAGAATAATGTCTCCATCTATGACTGCATAAAGATAGAAGATGATGTATTCTGCGGCCCATCCGTAGTCTTTACCAATGTTATAAACCCGAGAAGCCATGTCTCAAGGAAGGATGAGTATAAAGAAACCCTTATTAAAAAGGGCGCTACCTTAGGCGCAAATTCAACCATTGTCTGCGGTATTACAATCAACGAATACGCTTTTATAGGCGCAGGAGCAGTGGTTACAAAGGATGTTCCGAAATACAGCCTTGTCTACGGAAACCCGGCAAGACAGAACGGCTGGATGTGCGAATGTGGAGTAAAGTTGTCTTTTAAAGACAAAAATGCCAAATGTCATACCTGCGGTAAACAATATTTAATTAAAAATAATTTGGTAGATTTAATTGTAAAGTAACCCACTGACTTAGTCGGCGGTTTACTTTAACAGGGTAAAATTAGATTTTTTTAAAATGAAAAAGAAAATCTTAATCACAGGCGCAGGAGGCTTTATCGGTCATCATCTTGTGAAATATTTGATAAAAATGGGCTATTGGATTAGAGGAGTCGATATAAAACATCCTGAGTTTGAAAATACCCCTGCCGATGAATTTATAATAAGCGATTTGAGAAGATGGGAAAATTGCCTTAGGGTGACTAGTGGTATGGAGCAGGTTTATCACCTTGCTGCAAATATGGGAGGGATAGGCTTTATCGAAACTCACAAGGCAGAGATAGTGCATGATAATTCTCTGATAAATATCCATATGCTTGAGGCAGCAAGAGTGAATAATATGGATAAATTCCTTTTTACTTCTTCAGCCTGCGTGTATCCCTGCTACAAACAGCAAACCCCTGATGCAGCGCCTTTAAAAGAAGAAGATGCATATCCTCCGGATCCTGAGGATGGCTATGGATGGGAAAAACTCTTTACAGAAAGAAGTTGTCGGCACTATTATGAGGACTATGGTTTAAAAACTTATATTGTGCGTTTTCATAATATTTATGGGCCATTGGGCACATACGATGGGGGAAGAGAGAAATCACCCGCGGCTATCTGTCGTAAGATTGCTCTTGCAAAAAGAGATGATGAGATAGAGGTTTGGGGCGACGCTAAGCAGACGCGCTCATATTGTTATATTGATGATTGTATCGAGGGTATCTACCTTTTGATGCAGTCAGATTATCATGAACCGTTAAACTTGGGCACAGACAGAATGGTCTCAATCAATCAATTGATAGATATTATTGCTGAAATAGCTGATAAAAATATAGCTAAACGGTATGATTTAACAAAACCTCAAGGCGTGAGAGGAAGGAATAGTGATAATACAAAATTACGTGAAATACTTAAATGGGAACCGCGCATTTCGCTTGAGGAGGGTCTCAGGTTAAGTTATAAATGGATTTATGGACAACTTGTAAAAGCGGGAAGGATAACACTGATTTAAAAAAAAGTATTCTATCTGTAGTAACAGCCACCTCATATATAAAAATCCTTGGTTATGAACAAAATTTTAAAGATGTCCGGAAGCTCGCTTGTAAAAAACACACTGATAAATTTTGTCGGTCAATTTATGCCTATGCTCGTAGCGGTGATTACAATTCCGTTTATTATCAAGGGTCTGGGGATAGAGCGCTTTGGAATACTCTCCTTGGCTTGGGCGGTGCTTGGATATTTCAATCTCTTTGATTTTGGAGTTGGGAGGGCCACAACAAAATTTGTATCAGAGGCGTTGTGGAATAACGACGCAAAACGTATCCCCAAAATTGTATGGGCATCATTAACCATACAGGTTGTAATGAGTTTTTTAGGAAGCATATCGCTGGCATTAATAACGCCCTTTCTCGTGGAGAATATTCTAAAAATTCCTTTGCATTTAATTAAGCAAACAAAAATAGTGTTCTATCTGCTTAGCCTAACAGTCCCGCTTATAGTGCTTTCAAAAAACCTGCGCTCAGTATTTGAAGCAGGGCAGCGTTTCGATCTAATAAATGCTATCCAGATTCCTTCGGGTTCTTTAATATTCCTTTTGCCTGTTATTGGCATTCTTGCGCATTTTCAGCTAAACGGCATTATTATGTTATTAGTAATTCTATGCATAATGAACACGTTAGCCTATTTATTTATGTTTTTTAATATTTTCCCTGAATTTGGAAAAAACTTTTGCTTAGAGAAAGGTATGTTTACATCTCTCCTTACATTTGGTGGATGGACAACGCTTTCTAATATTATTGTTCCAGTGTTGGTATACTCTGATAGGTTCCTCATAAGTGCGATTGTCTCTGTTAAGGCTTTGACATATTATACGGTTCCATATGAAATAATCTCTCGGCTTATGATTTTTCCCAGCGTTTTATGTTTAACGTTATTTCCTGCTTTCAGCGCGCTTTCAAAAGCAAATAAGGAGGATGTCGCCCATATTTATGCACGAAGTTTGAAATATATTATCGTTATTATGGGGCCTATTGTGGTAATAAGCATTATTTTCTCAAATGAGATTCTTCTTTTGTGGCTTGGAAAAGATTTTGCTCTAAAAAGCAGCCTTGTATTCCAAGTCCTTGCTGTTGGAATGCTGTTAAATGCCCTGGCGCAAATGCCCGCCAACCTTCTTGATGGAATTGGCCGTCCAGACCTTAAGGCAAAGATTTTACTTTCGTACGTTTTTGTATATATTTGCTTAGCCTGGTTACTGATAACTAAAATGGCTATTATTGGAGCAGCCTTGGCATGGGCTATACGTGGTGCTTTGGAATTTGGTCTGTTTTTTATCATATCGTGGAAGCTTTTACGATTTAGGCCAACCATTTTTATCGAGGGTGGATTCCTGAGAGGGTTGGCTGTTTTTATTATTTTTGTTGCGGTTACCGTTGCAACAACCCTCCTTGTCGAAAGAAACATTTGGAGCTATATAACTATAACAGTTTTATATCTCGTTTCATTTGGACTGCTTATTTGGCGTTATGCATTAGACCAGATGGACAGAAACAAAATTAAGGTTTTATTTTTCAATAGAATTTATAATGAGAGTTAGCCCTTTTGATACCAAAGGTGCATTAAGTATCAATGAAGCCAGAAAATCCTTTCTGGATAAATGGTTGCCTGATTTTATAAAGAGAGAAAGTGTTGCTACGGTATTGGATGTTGGATGTGGTTTCGGCTTTTTCTCAAGATATTTAAAAGACATGGGGCTTAAGGTCAGCGCTTTTGATATACGCCAGGAAAATGTAGCAGTGGCTAAATGCCGCAATCCCGATATTGACTTTAAGGTCTACGATATAGAGGATAAATCTGTTTGCGGCCTCGGGGTATTTGATATGGTATTTTGTTTTGGAACGTTGTATCATCTGGAAAATCCTTTTAGGGCTATACGCAATCTCTATTGTCTTACAGGGAAGTTTCTTTTGGCAGAAACCCAAATCGCGCCTTATTCCTATCCCAATGCTGTATTATATGGGGAGTGTAATAAGGAGGACCAGTCGTTAAACTACACAGTTCTTATTCCTTCTGAATCCTGTTTTGTTAAAATGTTCTATAAAGCCGGTTTTAGAGCGGTGTATTCTTCAGAAAACCCTGTTATGCATAAGGAATTTCGAGCCTCATTTATCAATAAAAAAGCAAGGACCATATTTCTGGCTACACGTTTGACAAATTTAAACCTCAGCAACTTTTCTATCCACAGGGAGCCGGAGATACCCTTTGCTGGGTTTTCCAATTGGCTTACGCTTACAGGAAAAATATTTAATCTTAGAGGGGCGGGCTTGTGGCTTGTAGGAAGGTTTAATTCTTGGTTTCCGTCAAGATGGGCTTTAAGGCTTTGTTTAAATATGCAATATAAAACCAGAAGATACCCAAGTGTTCTACCAAAGGGTCATTATAGCTTAGAAGAGTCAATATGGTGGTCTTCTCGAATTATCAGGGCCTTAGCCTGGAGATGGTTTTCTATAGCATGCCCTAACGACACCTTCGTTCTTAAGTGGCACTACGAGATAAAACTGTTAGCGTACCCTAAGGATGAGATAGGATATGAAATATTTCGCATGGGTGCATTTGAACCGAACGAGTTTTATTTTTTGGATAAAGCCTTAGAGCCTGGGATGACTTTTATAGATGTAGGCGCCAATATGGGCCTTTTTAGCCTATTTGCATCCAAAAAGGTTGGAGATGCCGGGACGGTGATTGCTATTGAGCCAAGCAATAGGGATTTTTTAAGGCTAAAGGCTAATATAGAATTAAACAAGCTTACAAATGTCAGATTGATTAATGCGGCAGCCTCAAATTCTAAGTCAAGGGCTGAACTTTTAGTTTCCGGGGAAGAACACGCAGGGCATAATACGTTAGGAGATTTTGTACATGACTGCAGCACGTTTAAAGAGAAACAGATTGTAGAAACATTTACCCTGGATGAGTTGGTTGAAAAAGAGAAACTGCATAAGGTTGATTTTATAAAGATAGACACAGAGGGGCATGAATTATTTGTGCTTAAAGGCGCAGCGAATATACTACGGAAATTTCATCCTGTCTTACTGATAGAATTAGCCGACATATCTCTCATACAGCAGGGCTGTGAGAGCGGGCAAATCTGGGAATTTTTAACCGCGCTAAATTATAAAATTTATCTATATGATAACCTCACTGGCATGCTTGTTTTGGGAGAGAGGAAAAATAGCTTTTACGAGAACATAGTTGCAATTCACAAGACAGAGAGTCTAATCCAGCAGGATAGACCATCCTAAACCTTTAAGGATGGGTCTAAGCAGGATTTCTCATCCTGACAATGAGGAGAGAAGGTAAATGCTGACATTATTTTCATGCCCCAGAGCATTTAAGGGACACATAGGCACTATTCAGATAAATGCCATTCATAGCTGGACACTCCTTAAGCCTAAAGTTGAGATAATACTCTTCGGAGATGATGAGGGCGTAAAGGAAGTATCCACAAAATTCGGCACGAGACACATAGCCGCATTAAGAAGAAATGAGTATGGTACGCCTATGTTGAATTCGTTTTTTTATGAGGCCCAAAAGGCTGCGTCGCATTCTTTGATGTGTTATGTTAACTCTGATATTATTCTAATGAATAGCCTATCAGGTGTAATTGAGGGGGTGTTGCAAAAGTTAAATCAGAGCCCTTTTCTTATTATCGGACAGCGCTGGAATGTTAAAGTAGATACCCTCTGGGATTTCTCAAGCCCCGATTGGGAGGCGCGATTAAGGGATTATGCAAAGATTTACGGAAGACTTGATCGCGTGACAGGTATAGATTATTTTGTTTTCCCCAAAGGTTTATTTGGTGAAATTCCGCCGTTTATACTTGGTAGGTGCTGGCATGACGCTTGGTTAATATATAGGGCTAAGAAATTAAATATTCCTGTCATAGATGCCACTTTACAAAATATGATTATACATCAACGTCACGATTTTTTCTATGCCGCTTTTAATAAAAAGGGCGTATTAAATATGAAAAGCCCGGAGGTTGCCAATAATCAGAGATTATGCGTAGATCGTTCGCGATTCTACACGGTCTTGGACGCATCGCATATATTGAACGATGGCAGTCTCAAGAAGCCCGACTTAACCAGAAGGGTAAGAAAATTTTTAACGTGGCTAACGAGATATACATGGTATATTATTTCTGAGGTATGCCATCCTTATTCATTGCCGATAGTTATGGTAATAAGAAACCTAAGGGCAATCATATCCAATTTAAAAAACCTTGCTGGGAATAAAAATCTCCGCCGTAATTGCAATTAAGCTTATAGAATAAGATGAAGGTATTGCTGATTCAGCCCCCGTTTACGATTTTTAGAACCGAACCCAAAAAATGCCATCCACCGCTTGGCTTGGCTTATCTCGCTGCTGTATTGAAGGAGAGCCATGAGGTCATGGTTCTGGATGCGCTGGCAGAGGGATATGAAAATGAGAAGATTATAGATAAGGAATTTATGAGATACGGTTTGTCTTTTGAGGATATAAAAAAAAGAATAGCAACGTATGCACCTGATGCAGTCTGCATATCCTGCCTTTTTTCATCCCAGTCCATAAACGTTTATAAAATTTGTGAGGCAGCTAAAGAGGTGAATAATGAAATCATTACTATTCTGGGAGGCGCGCATCCTTCCGCTGTGCCGGATGAAACACTTAGCGATAAAAATGTTGACTTTGTCGTTATTGGCGAGGGAGAGTTTATTTTAAAGAAGCTACTTGGACATATGGAGGCTAAAGAGAATGTTCAGGAGATAGGTGGCATAGGATTTAAAAGAGACGGAAGTATATGGATTAATAGACGGAAGGAATACGGGGCTAATCTGGACGAGCTTCCATTTCCCTACTGGGATATTTTTCCCTTAAAAAAATACTACGAAATTAACAACCCTCATGGCAATCCGGCAAAAAGAGTTCCTTTTTTACCTGTAATTACCTCAAGAGGGTGTCCATTTGAATGCATATTTTGTTCGGTTCATAATGTATGGGGTAGAATCTACAGGGTAAGATCTGCGGTAAATGTACTATCCGAATTGAGTTATCTTACGGATAGGTTTGGCATCAGAGAGATTCTATTTGAAGACGACAATCTTACTCTTGATAAAGGACGTGCTATAGGAATCTTTAAAGGAATAATTGATAAAGGTTTTGGTATAGTTTGGAATGCGCCGAACGGCGTTGCGGTTCAGACATTAGATGGCGAAATGCTTGAACTTATGAAAAGAAGCGGTTGTTATAGTATAAGTATAGGCGTAGAATCCGGCGATGAATATGTCCTGAAAAATATAATCAGGAAACCGATAGTGCTTTCAAATATAAAACCTATAGTTATGCAGGCAAAGAAGTTAGGATTGGAAACAACAGCGTTTTTCGTAGTGGGTTTCCCCGGCGAAACTATAAAAAATATTAGAAATACCTTTAGATTTGCAAGGAGCCTTAATGTTGATACCGCAAACTTCTTTTTTGCTTCCCCTTTGCCAGGAACGCGCCTGCTGGAATTGTTTAAGGAAAAAAGGTTGGTAGATAAAAACCTGGATTACCTTAAACTGAAATCAGACCAGCCATATTCTAAGACAGAACACCTAAGCGTGGAGAGGTTAACGGCTCTTGTATATCGCGAGAAATTAAAGTTGCACATCCTATCCTTATTAACTAATCCCGGTAAATTTTTGCATAAAATATGGCGGAAGGTAAAAACTAATCCCACTTATTTTATAGATTTCGGAAATACTTTTTTAAAAAAGGCGGGTTGATATTCCATCACAGGCTGGCATCACCATCAAAAAGACAAGGGTCCCACAAATCAGAATTTTCCAATTCCTTTGATAGAGATTCATCTGGTGTTTTATAGAAAAATGGCCAACTTTCCAGTTTTCTCTTATGAGGAAGGGACTTTTTAATTATACCTATCTTTTGTGGATTAAAACCGATAGCCTCCAATACATACACATCTTCTTCTTTACATCTCCTTAGGCCTGATGCCATCATCTTTACTAAAAATGAGGGGTTGTCATCAATGGTCTGGAAGTCAATGAGCCTGACTCGCCTTAATCCGATTTTAGGGTTATCCTGCCTTAAAAAGATTGCATAGCTTATTATCTTAGATTTTTTCTCAATAGCAAATATCCATATTTTTTTATTTAAAGTTGCATATCTAAAATGCCAATTGAGAGATTGGCTATCCCGAACGCATAGAAATCTGTTATAACGGGTTCTTAAACTTTTCCAAAATTCATCAAACCTTTCATCAAAACAAGATAAGCAGAGTTCTTTGCCTTCAAGCCCCTTTATATTGTAATCTTCGAAGGTTCTCCCCGCTAATTTATCAAAACCCTGTACCAATAAAGATAGGGGAGGGGTGAGGGTCTTGCCAAATGACAGTCTTTTCTTAATAGTTGCGCTTAAGATAAACCTCTGATAATTCAAAATTCGAAAATAAACGGTATTATATGAACCCTGCGGCATCTTTTTCGCCTTAAAGAGGTCAAAAAAAACCCTGCCCGCCGTATAATTAGCAGTGGCATTTAAGAATAAATCTGCAGACCTTTGGCTAAAATAACTGTTGACTAAAAGCATGGAATAATTTCTATGCGCCTTATCCACCACCCACGAACTGGCAACAGCAGCAATTAACCTTTTTTCCTTAAGTTCATACGCTACAGGAATATTGCCGAAAAATCCCACGATTCCTTTATTTTCAGCTTCAAGCACCCAGCCTATAGGCCACGTAATACCGCTATTTTTAATTACGGGATTATCTTTCCAGAGGTGTTCCCATTCCTCAAGGGTTTTATCCCTAAACTCAATGTCGTTTCGGCCCATCAAAGCCACAACATCCCTAAGGTCATTAAAGAAGGCTTCTCTTACCTTAACCATTAATTAATCCGTATCTTAAGTTAACTAATACAAACACATTGAGTAAATTTACACTTAAGCCCAATTTACTTCTTCGCTGGCGGTGCTCGGAGCCTGTCCGCCGAACAAG
>CAZDNS010000006.1:0-59575 GCA_964506845.1 uncultured Planctomycetia bacterium
AAGGGAACCTGTATAATTAGTTTTATCCTTTGAACGATTTAAAAGTTCTTTCATGGCAAATAAACCGTAGCCAAAGAAAAAATGAGTTTTACTGTCATCATCAGAATAATATTTGTCTCCTGTTTTTTTCATAGCAGCTCTGACAGCTTTTTTTAAGCTCTCAGCTTCTTTTGGATTTAATTCCTTTAGTTTTTGTTCATATTGTATAAAGTTAATCCTTTCCTTTTTTCTGTTATACCAAGAACCTGTTTCTATTTCTAATTCATCAACGGTGATATATATATTTTCTTTCCCAACGTATTCTTCAATTTCCTCTAAGTAAATCAGGGTATTTTTGTCAAAGGCGCTCAGAATTACCTTTGTTTTTATTCCGCCCTTTAGTGTTTCTTTGATAATCCGCAGGGCTTCTGCATATTGGCGTTGCTCAATATTAGCGTCAACAGAGGAAATAAAACTCTTAAACAAATGCTCTTCAAATCTTTCCCATATCCTATCAAGCCCGGGATAAACCTCACGCTTCAAGAAAGCCTGCATCTCATTCCCATCGGCCTTAAGCGTTTCATCCTGCATCAACCTCTCAACCTTTTCAACAAGCACGGTGAGCTCGTCAATAATTTCAGTGCCTGCTTTTTGTTCTTGGGCATAGGCAATAAACCTTTTTAAGCCTTCAGGCACTTTATCAAATTCCTTTTTATCCAAGGCATCGCTAATTTCTTTTATTAAATCCGGCATTGGCAGTCTTATCTCGCTTAGGGTATTATTTATCCTTATTACAAGATTCTTAATGCCACCTGCTACATCTTCGCCATCTTTAAGGCTGCCAAGATACTCTAACAGGCCTGTTATTTCCTTATCCAACTTTGCCCTTGCCCGTACAATAGAGACGATAGTAGGTATGGCTCCGCCTAAACCTATGGTTAATACTTCGCCAACGAGCCCGGAAAATTTTGAGGGTTTTCCTGCAGGCCCATTTACACTAAAGAACCTGTCGCCTGCCTTCATATTATTCATTATAACTGTAGAGATGCCGGCATCCTGAACGGCAAATCTTACAGTTCCCGGGATATCGCCATCGCCAAGATATGTAAGGGGTATTTTTTCGCCTGTCTCGTCTGACATTACTGTAAAGAACTGGCCTGGTTTTATCCTTCTGACAAGATACGGTGCATAGACAACAAATTCCACAATTCTTTGCCTTCCGTCTATCAAATATTTTACTAAAGGCATACTAGATAACAAATCCCTATATGCTATTTCTTTTATATCAAGTATCTCATACATCTCATATGGCTTTTTCTTAAAGAACAACTCTTCGGGATCCTCATCCTTTGACCTATTTTCTCGCGCTGGTTTATTGACGTCATTTTCAATAAAATAGAGCGCTGCATCTTTAGCCTGTGCAGCTGCTAATATAGCAGTGCCCTCTGCATCTTTTGGGTCCGTGGGACGCCTAGCTGCAACATCTCCTGATGCACATACAGACGCAAGCCCATCAGAACCATCCAGTCCTTTAACCTGCATATTCACGTCTACATCAATGTATCTTCCATTGTTTAAAGGTATTGACGGACCATATGTCTCAGTTGCAGGAAATGTGCCCAAACATTCTACGACCTGATCCACATCTACAACATACCTCTTTTTTTCTTTTACAATTTCCTCGCCTTTTGGACCTTTAATAATTTCATACCTTATACATCTAATCCCTGTAATATTGCCCTCTTTGTCACCGATATATTCAATCGCCTGGTGCAACTCATAATCCTTCATGTTTATTACGCCGATACCTTCCTCTTTGGTATGGCCTAATTCCTCTGCACGCGTTTTCAAACTCAGATATTCCTGGGAACGGCGGTATAAAAATAAGATATTCGGATCTACGTTTGTACCCAAGCGCCTGTTCAATACATTTATCCATCTGAGCGCAGTGCGCGCGCTATCCATTGCCACATTTCCAACGCCTAAAATTGCTATAGTTGTTTCTACTTTGATTTTATCAAGTTCTGAAGATAAGGCTTCTATCGCGTAATCAGAAAGAACTACATCATAAATAAATCCATTATTAGAAACAGGCCTTTTTTTAACAGCTTCTTCTAGCCTTTTTATAACCTCTTCTTCAAACCCGTATTGTCTTAAGCCGGATATTTCTCTAAGAAATTGCTCCCTTTCTCTCATCCCGCTGTCAATCATTCTCCTGATTTCTTCTAACTGGATAGATTTACTAAAAGCATCAAGCATCCTCTTTGCTAACGGAGCGGGCGTCTTATAGTTACGTCTCATTGCCTTCATAAGAAACGTCCATGACAGGAAATGATACGCTGAGAATATGCCGTTTAGGTGCCTGCCGGGTATAGGGCTATACTCATTGGAACTTTCATAAAGCCTCTCTACGGCTTTTCTATATTGTTCGTCCTCAGACAGTTTTAATAACGCCTCTTTTTCTTCCCTTGCCATTTTGCCTTTACATATCAGACGTTTTTTATCAGCATCATAAATAATCTTATACTTAAGGCTTTCGGGAAACTCTATTCCTGCGGGCAGGTTTTCAAGCCTTTCAAAAGCCTCCTTATATTCCATTACCTTTGACTTACCTGCTCCTGATGAGATAAACACCACATCAAATATCCGCCTTAATTGGTTCATGGTAAAGGCGTTATCCTCGCCTATGGGAGTATCACGTACAAATTTTACACCCATATCTTCTTCCAAATATCTGATATGTTCTTCGACTACCCCTTCTTGCAACCTGAAGGTAGGTATGCCATATCGCAAAACACCACCTTCGCCTTTCAAAGGCAGGTGTTCAAAAACAACCACCTTATAACCGGCTCTAGCAAGGTTATATGCCTCTTGTAATCCTGCAGGGCCTGAACCAATAACCGCCGCATATTTACCGTTATGTTTGGGTTTATCCTCTGGCCTTGGTTTAGGCAAACTTCCGTATAACTTGAAATAAGTCCTGAAGATAAGATACTCAAGTTTTCCTATATCTATGGGAACAGGTCTTTCTTCTAATTTGCCAAATGTGCAGGCTGCCTGGCACAGATATTCCTGGGGACAGATAAGGCCAAGATATGCGCCGCCAAAACTCGCATCCATAAGCATACGCATAGCCTCTTCTATCTTTCCCTGCGCCATAAGGTCAAAGAGGATATTGATTGGCAGATGAAGCGGACAGCGGCTCTCTTTGGTCTTTACTCTTTCCCATATTTCGTTTGACTCATTCAAGAGTTTCTTTCGCTCTTGTTCAAGGCCTGCTTTATCCATAGCAAGCCATCTGTCAATTAATGCTATATTGGGTTCCCGCCTTAGACTCTCGTCACCTGCAATATTGTGTTTTGCTGAATTGCTTCTTAGTTTTCCGGATATATCCTCCTGCGTTTCTTTTGTTAAAAGACCTTTAAGGAATGAACCTATTGCCTGACCCTCTTTAAGTTCTGTCTCAACCAGATTACTCTGTATCTCTTCTTTAGAAAATTTACCCTTTCCATATTTTTCATCAAGCTTCTGGCTTAACCATGCAATTGCTTCCTCTTTATCCTTTGCCAGGAAATTAAACTCAATCTCATCTGTTTTAAACTGGCACCTTTTCATCTGCGCAAGCGTTAGAATACCATTTATAAAACTCGCCTGATTTTTAAACCTTAGCGCAAGGCTGCCTTCCTGGCCAAATCCGCAAGCATTAGTTGCACACTTGTTGCAGAGAGTATAGTCCATTGCCTCAAATCCTGCTAAGGCCGCTCCGGGCTCGCCAAGGCTCTGACTGGTCATAGTTATATAAAAATCATAAATTCTGGTATCTGCAGGCCTTTCGCCAAGCGACGAGCGAAAATCATGCCTATGTGCTTGTATCCACGCGCTAACGACAGCATGCTCATGGGCTATTTGCGCTACATTCTTTAGCACATTTTGGCGCTCTGTTTCCGGTTTTGTTTTACTGCCATAGTAGTAAAACCACGCCACAATCAAATTTTCTTTGAGGGTGTTAAGCAGGTTATACCATGTTCCCGTTACATCTCCTGTAAATTGAAGATAGCTGAGGAGTTCCGGATAACCGCTCATAATACTATTAAATGCCTCATCCAATTCCTCCTTTGGAATTGGAACATCTTCAGAATTCTTTAATCTCTCGGCAAAACCTGTAAATTCCCATGATTTAGAAAACTCACCTATCTGTTTTTCAACCTCGCTAATCCAGAAACCCGGCCCTTTTTCGCTCGATGCAAGCGTTATAAAATAACTCATTGCTGCCTCTTTAAGGCCCTGGCTTGCCTCCTTAAAAGGCGTTGGCTCTCCAAAATCCTGGCTGTAAAGCAGACTCTCTGCCTTGAATTTAAGCATATCCTTGTAGGTTTCATTTTCTTCCATACGCTCGGCAATATCAGATAGCATCTCAATATCAGAGACCTTAAAGTTCTCTTTTGGACATATGCCGGCTTTATCCGGCGTAAGTATAACAACTTTCCATCTATCATAAAATGCCCTTCTTGCCATAGGAGTCAGCACAATACCGAGTTTTCTTACGCCTTTCTCATTTATAAAACACAGGCTTTCGTAAATGTTTAGTTCGCTGAATTTCGGATTTTTAAGGCTAAATTGGAATGCGGCTCTTGATACTCTCTGGGCTATGTTTAGCAGCTCCTTGGCCTGTTTCCCATCAAGTTTCCTGCCGGCAGGAATCCTCGCTATCTCATCCTTAAGTTCAACCATAGACGCAAGATGTCTCATAAGAGGCACCTTAACTCCGTTAATAGTAACATCCGTTTCAAAAACATTAGCCATGTGATTAACCAGCTCAACTGCTCGGCTAAAGAGGTTTTTATGCCAAACTTCAAATCTTTTTAGATTTTCTATAAGGCGTATGAAAAGCTCGGGTGATAGGAGTCTGATATGGCTAAGCGATCCTATGACACCCTTTCTAAGAGATGCATCCCTTTGCATAGATTCATCTAACGTAGCTACGGATTCTTTCGATAAAGGTTTGCCCTGTAATCCCAGCGTTGATACAGCTTCTGCTGGAAGGAGGGTAGTTAACTCAACCGTGGCTGGCGCTGCATCATCGCCAACTACTTGTCCGCCAGTATTGACAAAACTAGTATTTGCAGCTACTTGAACTTGATGTCTCGCTCTCGTGCGCCTCTCCCCTGAACCATTATTTCCATCTTTATCTAAAATTAACGGTGGGACGAGCTTTGATGGGTCCTCGGCAAATGAGACTTCAGGACTAAAAGGCATGAGGCTTGATAGGAAAAAAGTCTCAATTAAGATTAAAGCAATTACCTTCTTTGTGTTTTTAAGCACGGCTTACTCCGTTTTAGAATTGTAGAGTGAGATTATTGGCTTAAGCGTATAGTTTGAAAAGTATTTATACTTTGATTTTAGCATCGCCTGTATAACATTATATAAATAATACCACGGTTGAGGCCAAGATTTCTCAACCTCATCCTCAACCTTAATCCTTATCACTTATCACTTGTAACTTATAACTGTTCTGTTACTTTGCTCCTAACTGCGCCTTGTATCCAGCCAACTGCTCTGAATAAACTGCTGAAACCTTTGTCGGGCTTAGGATATAGATATTACCTTCACCTGTTGTTACAATATCTTCAAGTATCCATCCGCGGGCAACTCCTACAGCAACCGGCAGAATACCTATGTTAGCCGTATCCTGTGTCACTTTGGTATCCACCATTAGTTTCTTTATGTATGGATACGAGACCCAGCCCTCTAAATAAGTCTTGGTTCCTACCACAACTACATCGTCATCATCATTTGATTCAATTTGAGCAAGGGCTTTTTGTTTAAGAGATGCCACATCAACTGCGTCAGTTATTATGCTATATCCTTCACCTTTTATTTTTAAGCCTGTTGCTTGCATAAAACCTTCCAAATCCTCTATCTTACTTCCATCAATTACTATTTGGATTTTACCTTTTGTGGTCTGTATCAATCTCTCGAGAGAGATTTTAAAAAATAGCGCTTCTCCTATCATATGAGGCTGAAGCACAATTACCTTCTTAGAAATATGGGCAGTTGTTTCTTCTAATAACGGCCCATAATCAAAAGTAAGTGAAAAATCACTAAACGCCCAGTGCGTGAATGAGCGTAGGTAATCAGGACCACCTGCCTTTGAGTCTCCTGAGCGCCTGCCTAAACCGCCGAAGGGCTGCCTGTCAACAACTGCGCCTGTAATCTTACGGTTAACATAGAGGTTTCCTACATAAAATTCCCTCTTTGCCTTTTCTATCTCACTCGGTGTTCGGGAATAAATCCCTCCTGTCAGGGCAAACGGTGACCTGTTTGCAATATTTAGCGCCTCATCAAAACTTTTAGCCTTCATAACTGCCAGAACCGGGCCAAATATTTCCTCCTGGCCTATTATTGAATCAGGCGGAACATTTTCTATAACCACCGGGTTTACAAAATATCCTTTGCCTTGAAATATCTCTGGCTTAACCAGAAAATGCGCTCTCCCGCCAAGTTTCTCTGCTTCTCCGATATATTCCCATGTTTTCCTCTGGGCTCCTTCGTCAATTAATGGGCCCATATCTGTTCCAGGCTCTCTTGGGTTACCCACCTTTAAGGCACGAACCTTGCCCGCAAGTCTCTTTACAAACTCATCATATACCGCCTCGTGGACAATCACCCTTGAGCAGGCAGAGCACTTCTGGCCGCCATATCCGAAGCTAGATGCAACAACTCCCTTTACAGCCGCATCAATATCTGCGCTCTCAGAAACAATAATGGCATTTTTACCTCCCATCTCAGCTAAAACCTGCTTGGGAGCCCTGTCAATGGATGCAATAGCCGCATCCCTGTAAATACCAGAGCCTACCCCCCAGGAGCCGGTAAAGGTAATCATATCCACTTCTGGATGCTCAACAAGTTCTTTCCCGACTATGCTACCCTCTCCCGGAAGATAATTGACAACCCCATCAGGAAGCCCTGCCTCTTTTAGAATCTCCATAAATTTGAAAGCCACAACCACAGACTGGCTGGATGGTTTCATAATGACACTATTTCCTGCTGCCACTGCGCCTATTGTCATACCGGTAAGAATTGCAAGTGGGAAATTCCATGGCGCAATTACTGCTACCACACCATTTGGCTCTCTTTTCCATCCTTCAGGTTTCCTTTTAGCGTCCTCTTTCTCCATCCGGACAGCCTCAAAGGCATAATAATTAATATAATCAATGGCTTCCTCTACATCACCCAATGCCTCCCGCCATGTCTTAGCCTCTTCTAAAACCATCCATGCGGCAAGTTCAAACTTTCGTTTTTGCATAATCTCTGCCGCCTTATGAAGATACTGAGCGCGCTCCTTGGCTTTCTTTTCCTTCCAGGTCTCAAACGCCTGCCTGGCTATAGCAACAGTGTCTCCCGCATGTAATACAGCTGCCTTAGACACTATACCTATTATCTGTTCTGGATTGCTCGGATTAACTGACTGTATCCTGCCAAAAATATCTTCAGCAGGAATTACCCCTTTCCCGTCAATAATCAGCGGATAGGGTTTATTACCTCTTTGCCTAATAGTATTTTCTACCTGTCTAATCGCATCAACCATTGCCTGACGGTTTTTAGGGTCAGAAAAATCTGCGGTTGGCTCATTTTTAAATCCCATCAGCCCGACTATTGAGGGACGCACCTCGCTGGATACAGTAATACCCCTGCGCATTGTGTTCTCTGTAATCGCCTTTGCCCTGACAAAATTAAATATGTAATCAGGCGTTATTTCTGTGATTATCCGCTTTATAGACAGGAGTTTCTCGGCTCTTATTGTGGCTCTTGTGCGAAGCCTTTGCTCCTCCTCTTGCGGCCCAGCAAATGATATCCACTCTATATCCTTATTTCCCAGAAGCGAATCAGCCGTTTCTGTCTGGTCAATAAGAGGTTGAATAGCAGAAGAGGGAAGCTTCTCATCGCTGAGTAAGTGGGCTAACAATCTCGCCTCTTTAAGCGCCTGCTCCTTAGCATCAACAACCACTGTATTTCCGCCGGCAATAGCCGCTATCAACATCTCCGCCAGCATAGATAAACTTACATCCTCCTTGATAATAACCGCTCCCAGTCCTCGCGGCACATAAACATATTCGTTTGCCTCTCCGGGAAGGCTCTGAACCTTCTGCCAGCGCTCATCTGTCATATGTTCAAGCTGACGGGCATAGGTTTCTAAAATATCTATAATCCGGGCTACCTCTTTATCTGCCTCATCTACAGGTTTTGTCTGATGTGGCACATTTCCTCTTACAACCAAGAGCCCTGCTATAAAATCAATCCGCTGTTTTGAACCCTGTAACCTCTCGGCAGTTTGCCTAAGTATCCTTGCGCGTTCCCTTGGAGTGGTATACCTAAATTTCTCAAATCCCTTAAATGCTACTTTAACAGCATCTGCTGCTGTAGTAGTTTTAATATCTGCATTAACCTCAGACCTCATACTACGCTTAAATGCATCTCGAAGGGCTTTTTCATTGGCTGGTATGTTGAAACCTATAAGAGGTCCTCCAATTTCAACCGGTAGGGTCGGCATAGGATGCCGGTCTGATAAATCAACCATAGGCGTTGTAACCCTTGTGTCTGGTTTTGGTATGCCTTGAGCAATTCGCCTTCTATCCTCTCTCATATCATAAAGTATCTTTTTAATATCCTTTTCCTCCAAAAATGCTGCTCTAAGGAAGGATGACTGCGAGGTATTCTCTCGGATGCGCCTTGCTAAATAACCCATACCAGGCACTAAATCTCCAAAGGGCGTGTAGAAACGGACAGTATAGCCCCTTCCCCTTGCTACCAATGCCCTGCCGATATGCTCACCCATCCCCTTGAGCAATTGAAATTCAAAATATTTCTTATCTATACCTAATTCCTCGGCAAGTTCAATTACATAGGCAATATCGCCTATGTTGTGCGTGGCAAACGCAGGCTTTACCCTTATCTCTTCGCCCTTATCCAATCTTATCCTTATATATTCTAAGGATAATCTGGCTATCCTCTCAAAATTCCTGTCAGTGTCGTCCTTGCTCTTTCTAACAGGTATAGGACGGCCTTCCTGAATAGCCATAGCAATCTCGTATTCCAGATATGCGCCCTTTACAATCCTATTCGTAAGAAAAACCTCATTCTCATCCGCAAACGCAAATAACGCATTTAAATCATCCTCAGATTCCCGTATATTATCCTCAAGATAGGTCTGGGTAACAAATCCCAAACCTTCTTGGTTTCTAAATTCTTTCTCCCTTAAAACATCTTTTAGGATATCCAAGGTAATCTGCCTAACAGCAAATTGCTCCATATCCACATGGACAAAGACCCCCGCCTCTTTGGCAGCATTTAGCAATCTGCGCAACCTCTCCTTCACTGCTCTCTTAGTTCCCTCATAATCTATTGGGTCAAATGCCTCATAGAGCGAGGTAAACTTAATAGAAACATTCTTTAAAACCCCTCTCAATTTATTAAACAAATCCAGATAGGTGTTTAGATATCTGTCTGCCTCCTCCTTGCTTAATACCTCCTCTCCAAGCACATCTACGCTGTGTTTAAAACCTTCTTCATTCTGTTTTAGAATTGTCTTTCTTACATCCTCTATAGTTTCTCCGGCAAAAAATTCCCGCGCTACAAGCGTTACTGAGAATCTTACAATCTTAGCAATTAACCTTGCCCCAAAGATTGGAAATCTTGCCGCAACACCACCGAATAAAACCAAGGTTCGCAATAATCTCGGCAAACGCTTGTCATTTCTTGGGAAATACTCCGCAAGGTGTTGAATAACGCCTCTATCGCTTAGTCTTGGAAGCACATCAATAAAACTTAGAAGTTGAAACATCGTGTGGTCATCCTTCATAGCCCAGCTCATAAGGATATTCTTGAAGCTAACCTTCTCTCTCCAGACATTTCTGTGCTTGCTTGCCTCCCTGAAAATAGCAAGCCCTGTCTCAGTGATTTTATCCTCCCTTTCCTCTGAATATATTTCCCTGAATATCTTGGGAGGAAGATACCCTCTTTTTTCAGCAGGGATTGTATTAAGTAATTGCGCGCGGCCTTGAACTGCCTTAGCGATAATATCCCTCCGCAGTTCTTCTGCTATAATAAGCGGTGAGATATTGCGCGCTTTTGCCTCAGTAAAAATTTTCCTCAGATTATTCGGGATAACCTGAAGTTGGTTGCTAACATCATAACCGAATATTCCGCTTAATACCGCAATCAAACCACCTGCGTTTATAACGAAATCTGGGGCATATAACATTCCATAATTATGCATAAGCTGGGCAAGCTCATACACCAAGTTTGCCGGCTCTCCCTTATCTGGTTCTGGCCGCTTTATCGGGTCATTAGAACTTCCTGCAATCAGTTTAACTCCAGATTTATGCAATCGTTCAATATTCTGCCTTGTCAACACCCATTCGGTAGAACACGGGCTGAACACATCTGCTCTAATATCATAGAGTTTATCAGCAATCTCAAAACCACGCTGCTCTACTGCCTTTTTCTCGGTATCATCTTTCTCTGCGCGTTCTAACCTCGCTACCAATTCGTCTGCTTCATCTGCGCCTAATATTACAAGCTGACCAGAATCAATAAAGGTTTTAAAACTCGCATTATCCTTTGCCTTCTTGACCTTACGAATATCTTTATCCGCTGCTGTTACCCTTGCGCCCTTATTCAATAAATGCACTAACTCCTCAGTCCCCACATTTCCAAGCCCTTGCAGTAGGATATGCTTACCTGACAATGTAGGTGCATCTGGAAAGGCAAACTCCACCCCCACCTCCATACCCAACACCACTCCTTCTCCTGTGCTTGGAGTAGGCGGTAACCCGCCCCTGCCTTTT
Source organism: uncultured Planctomycetia bacterium (assembly GCA_964506845.1). GTDB lineage: Bacteria > Omnitrophota > Gorgyraeia > VGKN01 > VGKN01 > CAZDNS01. Next base: position 10,827 of record CAZDNS010000006.1, read on the forward strand.
CCCTCCACACCAATCATATCTGAAGGGTTAACATCAGCCATTGCCGCAGCAAGTTCCTTGCTAAGATTTTCATCCTGCCCTGTAAAAATTATACTCAGTTCTTTAAGCGCACCGGCTACGGCCTTTACCGCTATCTCCTTATCAGCGTATGATGCCTCTGGGTCATAAATTATAACTACCTTCCCTCCTCCAACCCCCTGTTTTTTCTCTTCATCCCACAATAAACCTGCCATAGCAATCTTAGATGTCATATCCTCTGAAAGAAATAACCCGGGTCTGACCGCTGCCTCAAGCGAGGGATAAAGTTTTATTCTCGTTCCTCCGCATACGCGCGCTTCTATCTCGCCCCGCTCCATTAAGGGCAGAAATAGATGCGCTCCTGCAAAACCATAAAGACCAATCTTTAGATTTGAAAAAACATATAACGCATCGTGCTCCTTCCAGAGCGAGTGGACCTCCTTAGGCAGTTGCCAGGGTGCGTCCACGCGGTAAACCCCTGTTCCATCTTTCGTTGTAAACAGATGCACTCCCCATCTGTTTACTATGACGGCTGAGAGAATATTATCAATCCTTTTAATGAGTGAATCTAATCCCTTTTGACGAATCTCTTCAAATATTGAGGGATGCTTCAGGGCTTCAAGGTCTGTAATATAACCGAGTTGCTCCTCGGTTAAACCTAAAAGGGTAAGGAGTTTTTTGGTGGGAAGGTATTCTCTGTTTTGCTTGGTAAAAAATCCTAATTCGACTAAGCCGTTAAACTCTTCTCTTATGATTTCGGCGCTTAAAGTTTCTGTATTGTCTTTTGCTCTCTTCCATCCACCTAATTGCTCACTGCCTCTTCTAACGGCTATTTTTCCTTCATCATTGACACTAAGAACAGAATCCTCTGTTACAGTGCTTTTATGATACCAAAAATCCTTAAGGGCTCCTGCTATTGAACCTCGAGCAGCTGTTCTTCTTGTCGGTTTTGGTTTGGCGGGTTTTACTACTGAACCGGCTGGCGATGAGACTGTGGAGGCTGAACTTGCCGCACCCCTGGTTCTAATTGCTTTCTCAACCTCATCCTTACTTGATTTAACTACAGAGGGTTTTTCATCGCTAAGGTCTATCTTAAAAACTGATTCTCTCTTTTCCGTGCCAAATACAATAAAAAATGTTTTATCAGTTTCTATTATGTCTAATTCAAAGCTTTTATCTCTGAGATTTGAGGTTGTGCCTTTTATAGCGCCTTCTAATTCAACCTTTGTGACAGCGCTACCTTTTTCTTCCAAAATTTTTATAAGCGCTTCATAAACCACGTTGGCGCCAAGAGCCATACCAGCCAAAGTCAAGCGTTCTGACGTTGGAGAATCTGGCTCTTTTTTCTCTAACAGTAATTGTGGGGCGAGTTTTGATAGGTCTTTTGCAAATAAGTCTTCTGGGCTAAATGGCAAGATACTTGATAGGAAAAAAGTCTCAATTAAGAGTATAGTTATTATTTTGTTAAATCTACGCAATGGGATCTCTCCTTCGTTTAGTACTGTGACTTGAAAAAAATACTGGAGCCCCACGTGCATGCACGTGGTCCCCTAAAACTTTTACGCCACTCGTGGGGGCGACGTCCCGAACCACCATTCACCCACGGGCGTAGCCCGTGGTCCTCTGGCAACGGGATAAAAATGTCTGAGTATTATAGTATTATAGCGTAGATGTGTCAAAATTTTTCTTTGACACTCATTACGATATATCGCATTAACGCTTACCATTTCACCATTAAATCACGAGGAAATATGCCCCACCTACGAGGTGGGACATATACGCCATTTGCCATTTTCCCTACTTCGCTCCTAACTGCGCCTTGTAGCCAGCCAACTGCTGGGAATAGGCTGCAGATACGGCGGCTGCGGCAAGGACATAGGTGTTGGTACCGGGAAGTTGTTCAACAAGCTGTGATGCCGGAATACCCAGCGCTATACTGACCGCAACAGGTAAGATACCTAGATTCGCATTGCCTGTTTCCGGTTCATTCACCTGAAGTTTACGGATATCACCATATTGCTGCCAGTTAGTCAGATAATCACCTGTCCCTACTATTACTATATCATTGTCGCTTTGTGATTCGACTGTAGTAAGGGCAGTGTTTCGTAACGCTTCTATATCTTTTGCATCGGTTACTATCTTGTAGCCTTCGCCTTCTTTGCTAAGACCGGTTAAACCAAGGAAACCGTCCATATCTTTTATCAAACTACCATCAATAATCACGCTGACTTTGCCGTTTGTACTTGCTATTAGATGTTCAAGATATGCCCTAAATCCCAGCGCCTCTCCTATCATATGAGGCTGAATGACAATGACTTTCCGTGCGTTATCTTGCGCCCTAGATAAGAGACTTGCATTATAGTCATAGACGAGTAAGGAATCGCCTAACCAGGTTGCCAGTTTAGTGTTCATATCTTTTTCTAACTCTCCAAGCTCTAAATTTGTCAGCGAGGGTTTGTTTAACAGTTCATTATCTGCTAATTCCTTAAACTGTTCATCTGTTAATGCTCCGAGCCTTTCGTCAAACATATAAGTTGCAGCCTTATTACCACGGGCAGAACTGAACTGCCTGACTAATTTTGATGCTTGCAATACATTAATCTCCGCTCGCGTGGTGGTTTCTTTGGCTTTAGGTATATCTCCCAGCTCTTGTTGGGTCATTTTGAGTAAATCTTGAACTGTAAATGTAGTCTTATCTGGGAACGTTGCAAAATATTTCTTGATATGCCTAAGCCCTCTTGCCGGGGTACCTGCGCCACGTGCCAGGCGTGTGGTGGCAGGTTCTGGCAGTGCGGCGGCTACTGCAAAAAGTTGTGCAGTTTCAGGAATTATACCTGTAGGCCTTGTAGCCCTTTCTTCTTTAGGTTTATTCTTAACCAAGAAAGGCGAGTCCGGAGCCTGAAGGGCTCTAAGCAGTTTTGCCAACGGATAGGCTGCCTCTACTGTTCGCCAGTTAGTCCCATAAGGTTCAAATTGTCCTCCCAGGCAAGCCTTCTTAAATTCAAAATTAAATTTAAACATCCTCCGCCTGATTGAGCTATAATCTCTACTTCCAAAAATATCTTTAACGCCAGCTAATGCCTTACCATCATCGGATAGCGTGTATTGTAAGCCTACTAATATGGGATGGCTTTCCTTGTTGGCTACCGCATATTTAGCTGCCGTGGGAATAGCCGCCAGCCAGTGCGAGCCATTCATATCTCCCTGGATAATAAGGGGATTTATCCTTAAGAATTCATAGATATGGCTCATCAGTTTCATACTTCCCACCATAACAGGGTCATCCTTGCCGATATATTCTCCTCCTGCTAATATTCCCAATTTTGTAACCGAACTGCCTAACACCGGTTTATCTAAATAAACTTGCGGGTTCTCAATATCCCATCCTGCATTCTTTTTTCTCCATACCTGTTTGATATTAAAGCGGTCAGAATCAGCAAGATAAAGATAGACTGCACTCTTATCTCTCTCGGCGTCAAGGAATATCCTTTTACTTGGAACATAGCCGGATTTCTTTAGCAATCTCGCCAAATTTTGACTATCACCATCTTTGCCGACATAATCACCTGCCTTCATCTGTCGTAATGGCTTTAGGTATTCCTTAAGAAAACCATCTGCCCCATAGCAGTTTTTAACAAACTCTTGCTCAGCTGTATCTTTTAATTGAGTTATGGCATCTGCTACATCAGCAAACAATTCCGGCAATTCTTCTATAGGAATATTACCATGTTCGTCAAATGCCTTTGCATCCCATATCTCAAACACCAGGCCGTTTGCAAACTCACCTTTAGCTAATGCAGCATATACCCCTTCTCTTATCAGCCTGTTTAGGGCTGCGGGTCCCATTTTATCTCCGGCCAGTATGCCAAAAGTCCTCTCGCCGCCGGCTATATCAACTAAATAGCGGGCTGAGCCAATACCCTGTTGGGAGACATTCCCAGAAAAAGGATCAAGAAGGGCTGTTTCTTGTTTTGTACTTTGCCAATGCCTCCAGCCTTTTTCCATATTATCAACCATCTGCATATAGTCCTGAGGCATAACTTCTCTTAATATCTCAAAGAAGCGTCCGCTAAGCTGGGAATAAAAATAAGGATTGGCCATAGCTAGCTTTGCTTCTTTACCTGCAAAATCCTGACCGCGGCCATAAGGTTTCTTGGGCTTCTTAAATCCCTTTGCAGGGTCAAACTTACCGGTGTTGCCTACCATAGAGGCAAGATATCCTCGCGTAAATGCTAAGAACGATAATTGATGGCCCTGTGCGCTGTTGCGCGATTTATCTCCTAACATTAAAATATGGCTATCATCTCCGATACTTAAAGTTATTCCTCTTCTTAAGCGCTTTTGATCCTTTGCGCCAATAATATTACCGTCTGTAAGCATTTCTTTTTCTTTGGCTTCTAGAACCGTTGCCAAATCAATCGCTAACATATATTGCGGCGTAAAGTTATGCCCGAACATTCCTCCCATATCGGCTTTATCATCAGTAACTGACAATAACTCACCTGCGGCTACTCTTGCCTCTACCTCATCCATAAACGGGTCAACCTGTGCCTCTTTGGGTGCTTGTCTAAAAAGAGGGCTTTGCGCCTTTCTTAAAGGGTCAACCTGTGCCTATGCTGCAAATGGGGCAATATAAGGTTGGTCATGCTGATGAGTGATCATAACTTTTGCAAGGAAATCTGCCAATTCTCTCTCTGGGCCCAAAGCCGGAGGATTAATAGCTACGTGATCAATTACTTCTTCCTCTTCTCTAGGTATGACTCCGCCTAATTCACTCTGCCAGCCATAGACCACAACATGAGCAATCCCTTCTTTAGGGGCTCTCCTTGCCTCTTTCAATGTTACCGGCTTTGTAACCACATAACGTTCGCCGTTAGCACCGCCGGGAACAAAATTGACATCGTAAAACATACTGGCAACCCCACCCACAGCATCTGCTCCGCTCTGGCTTCTGCATATGAATGTGGGGTTAAGCGTCCGTAAATTTCCTTCCTCTCCGTAGGCTGGTTGATAGACAACGCTCACTATCGGCTCAGTTGAAGTTATGGTACTGCCCTCTACAGTATAAATACCAGTAATAAGAAAATCATTGGGTTGGCTTGCAAGTGCCAGAAGCTCCAGACTCTCATCCTTAGAGGAATATTTTTTACCATCCGCGTCTTCAAAGGCTGAGGACACTTCAAATTCCCAGACAGGTCCGTCAAATTTTCCCTTTAAAACATCCTCGGTTTTTCTGACTATGGCTCTAAAACCACGGACACCCTTCTTGCCCTTAGGGGTAAACCCCAGTTTTTTCAGTGGCGTAGACCCGGGCATAAAAAACTCGTGATAGAGTTTAATATTGGCTGCTCCGATACCGGCGCCCACCATTTTTGCCATAACCACAGGCTCAGAACCACGTTCGGTTATGGAATGTGCTTGGTATTTCACTCTAAGCACTTTGGCTAAATCAGTCAGACTCATAGAGGCTATTTCTATTTCCTCCTTTAGCAAGCCAAGTTCCTGGGCTTTTAAAACTCCCTCTCTCATTGCCTCAAGTATCAGTCTCTGCACCGTGGCATTTACTTCACCATACCTGTGGGTCACATGAATATCTATATCCGTGGCGCCAAAATCCTTTACTACGGCACCTAATAGCTTTCCATCGGATATATATTCGTCTAATTTCTTCGTGATTGCTTTCACCACTGCATCGGGAATCTGCTCAACTGGTTTTGCCAATAACTCAGCTATTCTATATCCGTGAATATCATTGGTGAAAAATCCCTCTTTCTGTCCTTCCGGCTCTTTTAGTTCCGTTCTTATCCTGCTGTCTAAAACTAATCTTGCCAGTTCTGCTGTTTTTCCATTGGCCTGTTTTCCTAAAGTGAGTGGCGGTGCCAATTTACTCTTTTCCAAACCGCTGGTAGCGCTTGCATTTGCGGTGTCAAAAAAAGTGGGTGAAACTACTAAATTAAAAGACACCAAAACCGTAACCAGGATGTGCCAGAATTTTTTATACTCTTTACCCATTTTAAACCCCTCCTGTTTTTAAAAGGTTAAAAGTTAAACAAAAAGTCATAAGTTTTAAGTCACAAGTCATAGGTTAAAAGCTTTTGTAAAATTTCCAGAGAAGACGCCCTACTTCTTTACGTAAAGCCTGTAATGTTTCATAATCCTTTTGTTTTAGATAGCCTAATCTTAAAGAGAAATCCAAAAGATATGTTACCTCTGCTAATGAACCCAAGGCAATAGATGAGAACTGTTTTATCTCACCCTTACTCTGTCTTCCTGAGCCTTCTACTAAATTTGTAGGAACTGATAATGCCGCTCTTCTCAATTGCGATGTAATGCCGTATAATTCGTCTTTTGGAAAATCTTTAGTTGCAACATAAACTTTATAGGCTAAATCATCCGCCTTTTGCCACACGATTAATCTCTTATAGCCTTTTTCACTTGTGACTTTTGACTTAAGACTTGCGTATCCTTTTTCTTCCATTTTTACTTGTGTCTTCTGACTTATACCTTATGACTTCTAATTTGTTGCTTGATTGTGACTTACAACAGGGTTAGTCTAAAACGGCATATCTACTTCAGTATGAAGCGCCTTGATTTTCGCAAGTTTTTCCCTCTCTACCTTTGCAATAAAATTATAGATTCGGCTTCTGGAGGGATTATCTATATCCAGAAACTGGATGCCGCTTTCTATCTTATCTCGCTCATTTTGAACAGAGCCTCTCTCTATAAACGGCCTCTGCCACACATCCTTGCCTTTAACCCTTAAGGGTAAAAATCTGCTATCAAAATTAAGTTCTATGTCTAAGGTATCGCCTGTGTTAATACCCTTATCGGATATAATCCTAATGCCTCCTGAGCTCATATCCACGCACTTTACAATAAATGCGGCCCCATTCTCATCCTGGCATCTAATATTGAACGAGTATCTGAAACGCCTGTATTTTCTATGTTCTCTCATAATTCTATCTCTTGACAATGTTCATTTTTATGCTATACTTAATTTTGGAAAATAAGAAATTCTTATATTCTGACATTTCGTAAAGGGGGTATAAAAATGGTTCTACAGATAAGACATAATTTCCAAATAACCCTGCCTGCTTCCATCCGTAAAAGGCTGGGCTTAAACATTGGAGACCTGCTGGAGACAGAAATCAAGGATGGAAAGATTATCATTGTTCCTAAAAAGACTATAGATGCTGAGCAGGCCTGGTTTTGGACTAAGGAATGGCAAGAGCAAGAATTAGAGGCTGAGGCTGATATTAAAGCCGGAAGAGTGAAGAAGTTTAAAAATGTAGAGGAATTAATCAGGGAATTGGATAAGTGAATTTTATACTGACTTCGCACTTTAAAAAGGCCTATAAGTCTCTGCCGCAAGAGGTTAAAAACCGTGTTAAAGAAACCCTGCGAACCTTCTCTACCAACCCTCGATATCCATCTCTGCATACAAAGAAAATCAAAAGCACTAAAAATATCTGGGAGATGCGCGTAAGTTCTGACTATAGAATTACCTTTCAGATGGTTAAAGATTATCTCATTCTTCGCAATGTTGGTCATCATGAGCCTACCTTAAAAAATCCGTAAATTTTTCTGAACCCTGCTTCCTTAAGCAAGAACAGTCTTGTCCCACCTCGTAGGTGGGACAGAATACTACTTGCCATACGCCATTTGCCATTTCCCCTACTTAGCTCCAAGCATTGCCCTGTATGAATTCAACTGGTCTGAATAACCTTGTGGAATATTTCCTGTTGGTATTAACGCGAAGGTTGTATCGCTAAGTTTTTTAACAAGCCCTTCTATTGGCGCATTTAAAGCTATGCTACGGACAGCAGGGAAAATACCTAAATTAGCCGTGTTTTCTGGAGCTTCATTTACCTGCAGGTTAAACAGATTTTCTCTCTCCAGTCTCCACCCATCTAAATATTCCTTAGTTCCAGCTCTAACTATCTTGTTATATTCTCCTGAACCCATAAGCTCTTCTATTCCCCTCTTGGTCTTTAACTGAACTTTTCCAGAAGAAACCAAATCTTTCAAACCTGCCAATTCTAAATAGCTATCTATTTCTCCCTCTTGTATTCCCTCTTTATCAACAACAACCGTTATTCCTTCATCGCTCGCTAACAAACTATTGATAGAAAGTTGCAAGCCAAGCGCCTGCGCCAGCATATGGGGCTGTAGAACGATAAGATTCCTAAATCCTTCTTTAGGTTTTTGAAAATTGGTGGCGTAATTAAACGTTAGCCAGTTATCAGTATTAATAATGGTTTGGGCTCTATCCATAATAGAATTATAGTAAGCTGCGAATAATAGTAACGGGCCAAGCGGCGCTGGTGTGAGTGCTGCTGGCCACGTTGATAATATTGCTTCAAACTCACTCTTCGCATTACTTAAGACATTTATCACACCTTGAGGATTAGTATTAATAAGTTGCTCTGCCTTAAAAAGTTTCTGCATATGGTTTTCAAACTCCCAGCTTATATAAATAATGTTGGCTTCTTCGTTGTAAACGAGCGGTTCCTTTTGAGTCTTTGGACCCAAGAATATGTGGGCAGAGGTAATTGTCTCTGTTTCTGGTAATAGTTTAAGAAGAAGTTTCTGAATTTCTGAATTGGCAAACCAATCAGGCATAGTATCAACCTCTAAACCTCTCTGGTATTGAGCCTGCTTTCTATCAAGGATTTTATCTCTGTCAATTAAAGATGGGTCGTTTGTTCTCATTTTGGCAATATAAGCAGCTGTATTCGGCATATCTGGTTCTTCTGTGTCTCCTTTTGCTAATTCAAAGAACATCTTCGGATGCACCTCACCAATCGCATTGCTCAATATTGCACTTATTCTGGCATCAGCAGTTGATGGATAGGATTTAATCCTTGCCTCGGTGCCGGATGGTCTGATTATCTCCCAGGTACCGTTACTAAATTCCATATAAACTGCATCCCCTGTAAAAAGATAACGTTGTAAATCATCTATTTGTTTTAATAAATCCTCAAGTGCCTTATCATCAGTTACAGCCTTAATCTTTGCTACCATAACCTCATCCTTTACAAGGACTTCTTTTAGAATCGCCTTCACATCATTTAATGTGATATTGCCACTTTCTAGGGCAAATGCTAAACTCAAAAAGAAGGCAAAATTGTTATCACGCCATTCAAAACCAACATCCAACATTTCTTTCCTTCTTTCAGGCGTAGCCTGCGCAGTAGCTAAGACATCCACAAGGTCTACATCTGTCCTGAGTTCTGCTGTATTTTGCATCTGTTTTTGTTCAATAATCTTTTGGAGCATATTGCTTAAAGATATATCTTGCAAGAATTCTGCATCTTGATATAGGCCTGTTTCATTTACACCGCGCTTTAAAGCAGCCTCCCTTGCTTTATTGAACCTTTTACTTATCATAATAAACGTAAGAACGCTTGCTTCAACAGCATTCTTTTCCCTCCAGCTTAAATACCTGCGCAAACCATCTTCTGTAGTAAGTAGTTCTGTTGAGCCAACTACCATACCGCCCGATTCTTCTCCGGCGAACAATAACCGTGGATTATAGCCAAGCCTGATAGGATTTCCAAAAATATCGTGTATAACCACCATTCTTGGCTTAAGCCCAAGTTTATGCCTTACTTCATTTATCATAAGCTGTAATTCTACTTTCCGCATAATGGAGCCTATCTCTTTAAAACCAACTGGAACTTGAACCACAGGTATATCTTCACCATTAGATAATTCAAGCCATGCACTTGAAGAAACGGTTGTTTTTATTGAAAAAAATGTGGCTGCATTGGGATCTTCAATATTCTGGCTCCATTTTCCTTCTTCTTTAAGTTGTTCTATATAGGCATCCTGAATCTGAAGGAACGTCTGATTGGGCACATAAACCGCCAAAATCTTCTCATCTGAAAGAACTAAGTATGCTATATTTAAATGTTCTAATCTCTGCTTGGTTTCTTTATCATTTTTCTCCACCTGCATTAAAACAAATCTGTCTCCATCAGGGTCTGTGGTAGGGTATACAAAACCTATTGGCTGATTCAGCATAAAAACAGGTAATTTAGACGCTGCAACAACCTGAAGTAAACTTACATCCTCGGAAATATCGGCCATTTTTGGTCTATAATAAGCAAGCAGATTGCTATTGGCAAGTTTTCGATAGGGCACGCCCAATCTTTTGAGTAGACCTTCCTCTTCTTTTGCATATATTTTAAATTTAATATTAACTACATCGTTTTCTTTGTCCTGTCTTGGTGTTTCGCCTATATTTGAAGCAAGCTCTCTTTCGGAAATTGTTGCCACTAACACGTAGGTTAAAGGAAGGTTTCCAAAGAATTCGTCAAGCCTTGTACTGATTTTTTCAACATATCTCTTTACGAATTCATCTGGCGGCTGTTTCTGGTTAAAATCTGTCATACCCGTATCGCCAAAGAAAGAATCGGGTATTGTGCCTGTCCAGACTATTTTACCAACAGTCTCTCTATTAAAAACCTTCTCAAATACACCTCTAAAAAACTGGTAAGCAGAGCCCCTTGCTTGGTCAAATCCAATCTTCAAGCCATTAGCCAATGCCTCTTGGACGGCTTGTATATTTGAAGAAGTAACATATGAGCCCCTTAAATATTTTGCATATTTATCGCTCACGGGTATATTGTTAGCATCAACTGGACTTTCAATATCAAAATGAATATGCTCATCACTGCTGGATGCAAACTCTATAATTAAAGGCTTACCTGTTTCAAGAATATCATCTATCTTCCTGCCGATATTATCTGCAAGGGCTACCATATCTTCTATTAAAAGCTGTGCGCCCTCACTTCTCGCTCTTCTATAAGCCTTAACATCTATACCTAATTTCTCAAGATTTGCCTCAATAAAAGGAGAAATAGGCGGCCTCAAATTCCCCATCAATTTTGAAGCATAAATATTACGGGCAGAATGACTCGCTGTATCATACATTGTAAACATTATATTTAATACAGTTGTAATAAAAGATGTGGCTCCTATGGGCAGATAGGTTCCTCGTGATGGGCTATGCACTATTATGCCTAATTTGGCAAATCTTCTGCGCAACATCTCGCTTACCAAAGGTGTGTTATATCTAACCTCACCACCTATTATTGTTTCTGTCATGGTTGCTTCTTGTTCGGCGGCAATTTTAAGTGCCGTCTCAGCCAACTCATTGCCCAAAAGAAGTGTTAATAAAATATTCATAGGTGAATTTAGGTCAAAAGGAGCAAGTGGGTTTTGTGAATTTCTCATTCCGGCAACAGCAATAGGCGCCATTGCTTTGACTACATCTGCCAGTCCTTTTTTGAGATTCCATTTTTCGGCAAGTTCTTTTGTAATCTCAAGTTTAAATGGGCCGCTGTTTGGGTCTTTCAGATGCTCAATAAGCGCTGCAAGTTCAGGATATTGCGTTCGCGCCTTTTCAGCCGCTTTTTCAAAACCTTTAAGAAATTCTATTTCAAGCTTTGCGCCAAAAATAAACCTCTGCATAAGCGGTGTGATTGAATATGCAGGTTCTTCATAAGTTAAACCATCTGCAATTTTTTTCTTCTCAGTTATAAGATTAGCTACAATCTGGCGAATCATCTCTCGCCTTGCAGCTGGCTCGCTGGCAGCAATTGAAATTCTCGTAACAGTTCCTATGTCAACATCTTCACTAACTAATTCAGCTTCAGAAACCTCAACAACTTTTTTGATTCCTTCTGATATGCCTGCCTGCTTATTCGGGTTTATTCGCATAAAAACCTGCGGCTTATCCTCCTGTTCAGGTCCCACAATCCAGAGCCCGTCGCTACAAACCATAAAACTCAGTTCACTGATTTTTATATAGGGTGGAAGGCTAACAGCTATCTGTTGAGCAAGCCCGTCAAAACCATCTTTAAATGTTTTCTCTAAGTATGGCAGTAAATCAACCAAGCGAATAGCAATCTCTGCGGCTTGTGGTAATTTTTGCCAAATCCCACCCATAGTTGACGGTTGGACAACTACCTTTCCCGGCGGGTCTTCATCGCCTTTAGCCATTGCCGTTATGTAGGAAGGTAATCCCCTCAAGTCTATTTTGGTTGAAACTAACCTTTCAAAAGGAAGTTCGGGATTTTGTAATAAACCAAAAGCTTTTTGAAAATCAGGCGACTCTGCTCCATATGCACCACTAAGAAATAGCATTTTATCATCAATCATAGCTCGTTCTTTGGTTTCATTCCTCCTTATCGAGTCTATATCTGCTCCAGCAAATATATCTCCTTTTCTTGTCCCGCCATAAAGATGAATAACTCCATCATTAGTAATAAGTTGTGATGCCACTCTAAGGGTCTTGGGTGTAATCGCAGTAGGAACTACAATAACCACATCAAACTTTCCGCCATCCTCACCAAGATTTTCTTCTATACCTTCTTTGTTAAATAACTTGGTGCGACCATCAAATAATCCCTGTTTTCTTAAGAAGTCAAGCCGATTACTATCTATATCTAATGCAACTATCTCCTCTGCGCCAAGATTTTTGGCTAAAAGAAGATGCATTGTCCCAACGTTACCGGCACCAATAACAGCAACCCTTTTACCTCTTAAATCACTAACTCCCATATGAGATAAAAGTTTATCTACGCTCCTGACAACACAAGCCAAGGGTTCTGACAATACAGCCTTTTCTAATGGGATTTCTTCGGGAACAATATTAAGCGCCTCTTTCACTCTTGCGCCCCTTACGCTAAAATACTCTGCAAAGCCTGTGGTTCTATCTGGTGTAATATTTGGATTAAAGGTTATTCTGTCACCCACTTTAAATCCTGTATCCTTTCCAGCCGCAACTATCTCACCAACTAACTCATGGCCAAATAGTGGTCCTCTATCCTCTGGAATATCCCTTGAACTCGTTACCTCTTTTACATCCGCCCTGCAAATTCCTGCCAGAGCAACCCTTACAATAACCTCGTCTTTTGCACATTTTGAAAGGTCTATTTGTTTTTCTTGGACCGTAACCACGCCGTTTTTCAATGCACAAAATTTACAATCAACCACAGAATCAGATCTACGACCTAATGAGTCTATCATATACTTTGTCAATCCCTCACAAGCAGGGCCGTATTTGCCAAGAATTATAGTTATTCTATCCCTAAGACCAGCCAGGAAGGGATCATCATCTAGCGGTGTTTTTTCTGGAACCAATAAACCTCTGGCTTTATCTGCATTGTTAATTTCTTCTGAAGAGGCATTGGCAATTCCACTTAACATCGCTACCAAACTTGACGGACTATCCTCGCCAACCAAGATTTCCAACCCATCTATTTTCCTTCCTAATAATCCTTCTATCAAACCCCTATCAATTATCGCAGTAGTCACCACCCTCTTGTTAATACCTTCGATACCTGTATCTAAAGCACCTGTTCCTGGTAATGATAAACCTAAATTAGTTAAAGCAATTCCTTTTTCTCTTTCTGTTTTCTTATAAAGGAACTGCAAGTATTCCTTCAAAGGTATTCGCAAATCATATTTTTCGTCACTAAGACTTAACTGAGGGATATTCGCTTCAGAATTTTGTTGATTAAAGTCACGGATTCTTCTATTTAACTCCTCAACAACCTGCTGTTTTTTTTGCCCTGCCAAGCTATTCAAAGCAGCATTACGACTATCAAACTCAAAGGTTACCTGAACTGGATGCCCCTGCTGATACCCCCTGCGGTCATACCGCCTATCTACTCTCACCCGAGGTATGCTAACCTCAACAACCTCAGTGCTGTCTAAACTAAAAAATTCTGCTGCCTTATCTATTGCTGCCATCCATTCCCTTTCAAAACTCGCTCTACCTTCTTCATCTATTTTTCTTTCTTCGAAGAATTCGGCCACAAAATCAATAGCTGGTCTATCTACAAGATTGCCTTGCTCATCAAACGTATAAACTTGTTTACCGCCGCAATGCGCAATAATAATCTGCCTGCGTAGATGCGCTGGTAATATATCAACAACCCTGAGTAATAAATTATTTAAATCACCACCAGAAAGAATAACCAATATTCCGCCGCGACTTAGATATTTCGTAAGCAAAACATAGTTATCAGGGGAAAGCCGATACTTTGCTGGCATGGGTTTCTTCCCTTTAATTATCTCTTCTAATTCCTCAGCGGATAAATCAATAACCGGCCATGTAAGAAACTGGTCATTGTCAAATATCAATACATTTGTCCCTGGCATAACATCTTCTATCTCCTCATATCTCTGCTCTGCCTCTCTAAGGGCTCCGCTTGAGAAGAAAGCTTCAACTGTATCGCCTCTACCAAAGATACGCGCTTGGCTAATAAGTTCAGCGCTTTTGGCAAAAATATCCGAGAGTGTCCTTATTGTAGCTTGGTCCAATTTATCAACCGTGATCACAATAGTGGGAGATTTTGCTGCTAAAGCATTGGCATTTCCCTTTGCCAAGCCATAATTCACATCAGCAACACTTAACCCTATGTGATGTGGCGTATGCACATCATCTACTTTCAATAGAGATTCTAATGCTTTGCCCTCTGGGCGTTCATAATCACGGGCAAGGATAAGAATATCTAAAAACCGCGCGCTTTGTCCTATAACACCTTCAATATATGAATGTGAATCAGTCGGAAGCTCTCCTGTAAAAACAATCATTCCATTTTTTCCGGATACACTTTCCTTAAATGCTCTTGTAAGTAGCTTTAAACTGCTGTTATTAACAAGGAAATTTATATACTGACGTGCGGGATCCTCAGCATAAGCCAACGCTAAAAAGGTTGCAAGCTGTATAGCCAACAAGGTTTTTTGATCGCCCTGAGCCTCTGCCCTTTGAATGATAGGAGAAATCTGTGCTTCAAATTGTTCTCTCCTTGCTTTCACAGCAGACTCGTTATAACTTGCTTCGCCTAATGATATATTCACATCTATTCCAAGCGCTTGCGCTGCGGTATTTAAAACGCCTGTTTTAACAAAAACATCCGCCTTCGCCACCCCTGCTTTTAAGCTAACTGCATTTTTATATCGTGGAGTAAGCCTTCCAAAAATGGGCAGATTTTGAATCTTGTTCGCCATACTTATGCTTCTTAACATTTTTGCATTTTCAGCAGAATCCACGCAAAACTTAAACGCATTAATAGCCTCATCAAATAATACTGCCAGCATATCTTCATAAGAAATGCCAATTTCTTCTGCCAATAGTGAAAATTGTTTCCATAAAGAAATAGCTGCTTCATCCGGTTTAACTTCTTCATCGCCACGAAGAATATCTGTCTCATCAGGTCGTCCTTTGGCAACAGGCAATTCGCCTACTTCTACCGTAATCCTATGTCTTTCTCTCGTTCTCTCTCCCAATTGAGCTAAAGCCACAGCGCCTTCATTCCTGACCCTTCTTACCATAGGATTTGAATAATGGTCCTGGTTCACCATATGGCTGTAAGAGGCGATTGTATCCTCAAACAGAGTTGTCAATTCAGCGCTAGATTCTATCGTCATTTTCTCTATCTCTATAACTATAACTGGCATTCTCTGTTTTAAAGACTCTGCCTTCTTAGATGCCTCGGCATAACCTGGGTCGCTCTTATCTAAGAGAACTATTACTATATGGTCATCAGCCATATTCTCTGCCACTCTATCAAGTGATTTATCGCCAGGGGGATAGATACTAAGCAGTGTGGGTGAAAGTGCCTCTGGTTTATTGACACCCTCCATAACCCACTGCCTCAATTCTTTTGCCTTGGGCATTAGGCGCTCACTGCCGATAACCATAGCTATATTCTGACGTCTTCCTAAGCGCATATTGACGTCAATAAATCGGGCAAGCTGAAAAGCAAAGCCGTCTTTTTTTGTGAAACTAAGTT
Organism: uncultured Planctomycetia bacterium; assembly: GCA_964506845.1. Lineage (GTDB taxonomy): Bacteria > Omnitrophota > Gorgyraeia > VGKN01 > VGKN01 > CAZDNS01. Next base: position 26,657 of record CAZDNS010000006.1, read on the forward strand.
TCTGGTCAGCCGTATCGGTCACCTCTACATATCTCTGTGTAATCTTCGGGCCAAAGGCTAAATAGAAAGGCCCATATACCATTTCCGTCTTTCGGCGCATAAACCTGCCTCCTATATTGCGTTTTGGGCTAAACGGAAAAACCCTTGCGCCTGCATCAGCAAAACGTTCTCCTAATATCTTAAGCGCACCCTGGTTAGCAAATGCAATATTATGCGTAAATTTATTATGCGTAAATCCAAGAACTTTCTCTGTCTCGGTAGTTTCACCACTACGGGACAGATAAATCCACAGACTATTGTCATCTTGAATATCGGGATGTTCTGAAAGAATCCTTTCAAGCTCAACAGGGTTATTGACTAAAATCAATCTCGGCCTCTTTCCAAGGGTGCCTCCTTCTCTCATTTCTTCCTGCAACCTCATCATTTCATGAAGTAGGAATTCATTTGCTCCCATACCCATAACAAAGAGCCAGTCAACATTTTCAATGCCTCTAAAATGTTCCGCAACATATTCATCTAATTGTTCTGCTACAGCAGAAAATTCCTCGTTATAATATTCTTTAACCTCTCCACGATAATTTAAATTGCCTCTTCTTTCTTCCGGCTGGCTTTCTTTATTTTGCATAATATCCTGCACTTCACTATGAAGCCTTCTGACAACTGCAAGTTCTTCTCTATCTACTATAACCTCATCCTTGGGCAGGCTTACGCTAATAGCTACGCCGTGTTTGGAATACCCAGAGACCTTCTCAGCATCAACTAAATCGCCTGCTTTTAAACGGGTTTGCCTTTCTGCAGGTATGGTGGGAGGAACATCGGTTGCAGCAATTTGCTCTAATTTATACCGGCTGACCAATCCTTTAAGTAACGGCTGTTTTGATAAAATGTTTAAAATATCCTCTGGGTTCTTTCTAGAAAGCTCAGCCAATCTGGTAATAAACACCTGCACAGCTGTGGCATTTAGCAGAATTTCTGTCAACTGGGAAGAGGGGAGCCCTGTTGTTTGCACAATTCTTGCAAACTCTTCGCTTACGGTTTGCAGTAAGGATTCAGAAGGCTTTGATACCGGAGCAGGATGGCCACTCCCAGAAGAAGTGCGGCTTGCAGCCATATCATTCAGTGTGCTAACATAATGTAAACTATGAAAGGCTTCGCTTACTCGTGGCTCGGCATTCTCTATCAATCTGGATAGCCGAGCGGAAATATCCTTAAACCTATCTTCTTTGTTTAAGGCACTTTCATCGGTGCTCAGACGGCCTAAAATGCGCACCTGCCCTTTTTCCATCTGATATGCTAAATCACCTGCCTCGACTAAAGATATAGCCTCTCCTGAAGCGGCAGGCCAATTGAGGAAAAAGTTAATGCCATCAATACTTCCTAAAGAGATATAGAAGCGCCTGTTGCGATAATCCTTATCTACAGCATAATATATCTTGCCTATGGAAACTTGGGTTTTAATCTCGTGTCTATCAATATTCTCTCTCTCATAGTGACGGAGATTATATAAAGGTAGCAGTATCTCATCCAGCGCCTCCTTATGCCTTAATAATATCTCTGCCATCTTTCGCTTTCCTTCAGCACTTAAGTCCCATACATTAGATATACTCCCCCTAAAATCATCTTGCAAAATCAAACCTTTAAGTCTTCTTAAAAGCTCCTCAGGGTTTGGTGGTTCTTTACTCTTTAAAAGATATACAAGCGGCGCCATTGCATCAGGGACAAGGTAAAAATCCTCGCCTGCCTTTCCCTGGTCAAAGCATAATGCCACAAAAATATCTCTTAACTTATCCAAAATCTGAGCTGCAATTTCAAAGTTACCTTTTTCTATTAAGCCCGTTTCTACAGCGCGCCCTGCCTGACGCAGCTCTTCCTGCATCATAAATCTGATAATTGCCTTCTTTTTATCCTCCGCATATTTATTCCAGTTCTTTTCCAAAAATGCAAAATAGGGCTGTCTTGCTAATTCTGGATGAGCCTTAAGCGCCGCTTCTAATTCTTCGCTGCGATTTTTCTTTAGCCAGGCGTAGAAGAGAAGGTCTTCATCCAAAGCAACCGATTCGGTGAGGTTAGCCTCGTGGTTTAAAAGCAATGTCTGCAGTATTGCGGGCAACATCGTCCATTCATCGTCTATCTCTAAGAACCCATCCCCGGGATTTGAGATATAAAATTCATTGTCAGGGTCAACGAAAAATCTTGTTTTAAAAGAATATGAGCTACCAGGAAATCTACGAGCTGCATAAGAAGAATTTACCCCATGGGAGTTTAAGTAAGCCTGCCAGGTAGCAAGGGCTCCAGAAAGATTAGCATTTATTCGCCTGAGTTCTTCAGCGGTATACAAAGGCCGTGGTTCTTTGGCAAATTTATGACTAACCTTAACCAAACCTTCAACTACTAATTCTAACTGACCCTCGGCCTTATAGCTCTTATATACACCCTTTTCTTTAACAACTGTTTTTCTTAAAGGCGCTCTATGAGCAACTGTAAGAGGGATAGTAGACGCATACACATATGCCTCGCGGGCTAAGCTCGGAGGTATGACTATTAAACAATTTTTATAACTACCTTCTTCTACAACCTCTTTAAGTAAGTCTCTTAAATAAACTAAATCTGATATCAAGACAATATTTTTTTCTCTTAGCCCAACTACTTTCAATCCCGCCTCTTCTGCCCTTATAACCCTTGGGTCATCCTCAGTAACTTCGTCCGCAACTATTACATGCTTTACACCTGCCAACCTTAGAGCCTCTGCGGTAATATCAGAGGTATGGGCACCTGGTTTAAATGGAGAAAGCCATTTTATATCCACGGCCAATTCCATTCCATTAGGCAGTGTGGCTTGGTTTAAATCAAACAGGTCTGCTGGGCTTTCACCCCTTAGGGCGCGGTCAAAAAGCGATATATCTGTATCCGATACAGCAAAAAAGATACGGATATCATTTTCAAGGTCAATATCAGAAAGGTTTGCTTCAATAAATTTAAAAATATCCATTAGCTCTCTTAAATATGCGGCTTCCATTTTAGCGCCGCCAACCTCAGCCTTGAGATTAAAACCCAAAGTCGGAATGCGGCCTGAAAAGGTTCCTGATTTTTTCTGCGCTCGCACTGTCTCAACTATAGCCCTTATCAGGCTAAGAGCGGCCTCTTTTGTAAGGGATGCTCCGCCAATAAGGCCGCCGTCAATATCAACCTCAACCATAAGGCCAGCGGCATTCTTTGCATTCATACTGCCGCCATACTGAATGACCACTTTATCTGCATCGCCACCAACTAACTCCCTAAGTATTCCCTTGATAAACCCTTGCACCTCTTCTGCTTCTTGTGGCGTAGCGGGCCGTATGGCTTTTTCGCCAATAGCCCAAATCGGCTCATAGGCTATAATAGTGTTAAGAATCTGCTCTCTTGTACGACCGGCTAAACCATTAACTACCTGACTACGAATAAAGTTCCATCCTTCCTCTTTAAGTTTCCCTTCATTTGCATCGTCCTTTGGATAGCGCATCTCTGCTGGTTCGCCTACTGCCAACACATTAATACCACCCATTATCCCATCAGCTTGCTTTAAAAGCGCATTGACATCTTCATCAGTCAATTCATGAGCAACTCTTGATTCAGAGTGGCCGCTTAGGATACCATCCGCGCCTAAGGATTTAAGAAGTTTTATGTTCGTTTTTTCGTTTGCCTGAGCCATAAGCCGCATAGGTCGGTAAAAATAACGAACTTCGCCATCCACGATTTCCTTTTTGACTATCCATTTAGAGCGTGCCAATGCCTCCAATACCTCTTCTGCAGAATAACTCCCTGCTACTCCACTCTCCTCTAACTCTTTTACACTTAAAGACTTTCTTTGCTTTAAAATCTCAAAGACTCTATCTTCTGCAATTTTTAACAAAATATTGTTAATCCCTAAAATTAATTCAGTTAAATTTTTTGTTGAAAATGCTTCAAAAACTGAGGGGTGTTGGAAGGCGGGTAGATTTGCAATCTCATTAAGTTGTGCTTGTCGAGCCTCGAGTAAAATAAAGAATTTCTCGGTGGGGCGGTATTCTAAGCGTTGGCCTTTGTCTGTTTTGACCTTTTCTTTGGTGAAGAATCCTAAACTTGCAAGACCATCTAATTCCCATGTGAGGGTGGTGCGGGAGAAGGGCTTAGCTTCTCTTCTTGGCGCGCCGCGAGTCCTATGCAACTTTCTCCACCTCTTCTTTTTCCCATCCGTTTCAACATAACCATCAGTAGTAATAATAGAGTTCGCGTTAATAAGCCCCTTTCTCCCAGCCGAATACAAATCCAAAATTGCCTCTGCCAAAGAACCTTGAGTAGGTGTAGTCGGCACTGTCATTGCGTAGGATTCTGTGGTTGTGTTTTGTGAGGTAATCTTAACATACTGCGCTGCCTCGCCATTTATAAGCGCCCTTGCAGCAAGTCCTGTCCTATCCCATTTATTCTCTCTATCCATACCCCAATAGCGGCCCATAGCATCAACTATTCTTCCAACGCCTAACTCATCGCACTTAGTTTGCAGTTCATCAAGATATTTCTTAGCGCTATCAGGCGAAGTATCTCTGCCGTCTAAGAAGGCGTGTATAACAACCTGTTCACTCTTAAGACCTAAGCGTTTTGCCAATTCAAGAGTAGCAAACCAATGCTCCATTGAGGAATGAACATTTCCGTCGGACAAAAGCCCTAAAAGATGAAGGGTTGTACCTTTTTGTTTAACTTGTTGCATGGCCTGTACAAGAGTTTCATTTTGAAAAAACGAGCTATCTTGAATACTTTCATTAATTAGTTCACGGGCTGTCATTAACCTCCTGCCAGCACCTATTTCTCTATGACCATTTTCTGAACTTGGAATCTCTGAAGCCTTAAGCGAGGTATGCGGATATTGCTTCCAAAAAGTATCCATATTTGGTGTATTTGCCTGCGCAATGGCATTTCCCTCTGTCTCTTTCCTTATACCCCATCCATCAAGAACAATGGTTAATATCTTATTATGGGTCGTGTTAAGTGGGCTGGTAATTAGACTCTCTTGATCCATTTCCTGCGGCTTTTCAATTCTGCGCAGATGTAACAATGTAGGTGCAACATTTGTTAAGTTACCGCCTTCTCTAAGACTAACCTGTCCATCTAAACCAATAATGATAAAGGGAACCGGATTTGAGGTATGAGAAGTAAGCAGTTTACCTGATTTATCAACCATCTGCTCTGCGTTACCGTGGTCGGCAGTAATAACAACAATATAACCTTGCCTCTTTGCCTCTTCTATAAGCCTTCCGAGTTGTTCATCAACTACCTCTATTCCTTTTTTGGCTGCCTCAAAATCACCCGTATGACCAAGCATATCCGCATTTGCAAAATTAAGAACAATGTCTTCAATGCCTGATCTCATATCGCTAATTACTGCATTCGCTAATTCGACTGCTTTCATCTCAGGCGCTGAATTATAAGTTGCCACTTGTTGGGAAGGAATAAGCCCCCATTCTTCTCCTTCTGATTTCTCCTGTTTTTCTCCATCTAAGAAATAGGTTACATGCTTAATCTTTGCATCCTCAGCCCTTCTCATCTGGCGGATACCATGCGCAGCAAGCACCTCGCCATAGGTATTTGTTAACGGTGGTGTCTTTAAAACTACTGGAACTGTAAAAGCACCGTCATATTGAGTCATTGTTACAAATTCTACTTGAGGTACTTTGCCACGCTCAACATCTCCAGCGCGGTCTTCATAATTCTGCCCTGTAAACCACCATATTAACTGACGTGGCCTATCTGTGCGGAAGTTTACGAAAAATAGAGTATCTCCATCTTTGACTCTACCTATCGGATTCCCGTCTTCGTCAACTACTACAATAGGCAGAACAAATTCATCTCCTTTAGCCTTTCCTTTAAAATGGTCTTCTACAAGTTTATATGCACTGGCCAAAACATCACTGATTCTCTTAACTAACTTAACCTTCTTAGTCTGTTCTTCAATCTCTATCATTCTCAGATACTTAACCCTGCGGACTAATGGCTGTCCTTGGTACTGTCCACCTTCAGCAAAATCATATGGTGGCTGCGGGTCGCCTGTCTTCAATCCAAAGGCATTTGTGGCATACGCCAAGTCTGCAATACCATTATCCATGGTTTCGCCAGAGCGATGCGATATTATCCATCCCATACCTGCACGTTTTGCAGCCTTTATAGCCTCTAATGTTCCATACATTGTTCCATTCTGATTTACCTTTATTAAAATATCCGTGGCTGCCTCCATCTCTATCCCTTTATTTAAGCGTTGTAGCTGTGTCACAAATAAATCATCCCCGACTGTTCTAATGCCACGTTTTGTTCTAACGCCACGTCTCATCATTTCCTTTGTCAATTTCTGCCAGCCTTCCCAGTCATTCTCTGCTAAACCGTCTTCAATGGATATAATTTTTCCAGCATATTGCTCAGCCAATTGAACATAGTAATCTATCATCTTGTCTGAAGTCCAAGCTTTGCCTTGAAAATTATATACTCCTCTGTCTTTATCATAGAAGGAGCTTGCTGCTACATCCAAAGCCAATTTCACATCCTCGCCAACTCTATAACCTGCTTTTTCTATGGCTTCAAATACATATCCGATTGCTTCTGTACTATTGCCTAATCCTTTAACTGAGAATCCTGCCTCATCTGCACGCTTTATTGTTTTTGCATCAAATCTTCCCAATAATATCTCCTTTAAGGCACTGTCTATCATGTCGCCCATTTCTAATTGTTCACGATAACTCTTAGCGCCAACTGGAACTATCATTATCTCCTGAATATCTATGCGGTCTTTGCCTAATACTTCGCCTTCTGCTTTCTTTAAGGCGTGAAGGCCCCCATTATAGATATTCATATAGAAATACACTGGTTCTGTTTTATCGCTAACTGCATCGGGCTCGTATTTACGAATATATTCCCATAACTCCATTCCTTGTAACTTTGCTGCCATTTTCCACAATGCCCAAGAGACAGGAACAACAGCATTAGCGCCCAAAACTGCAAAATTCTCTCCTGCTTTCTCTATTATCAATTGTTCCATTTTTATTAAGTCTTCATACTTTCTTAAATCTAACCCGCTTTGCATTAGCAATTGAGTAATTATCTCATTAACATTCCTGATAGCCTGTTCTGTGGTTACAGTCTTTGCCTCATCTTCACCTTTAGATGCACCTGCAGGCACAGTGCCAGTCACTTCAATATCGCCTAATCTCAGCACCGCTTCTACTGTTGATTTACCGCGAGAATCAAAAGCCTCTCTTGCCACTAAGTTAAGTTGAATTGGCGCATTACGATTGATTAAGAACTGTATTTCTGGATACTCACCGGCTATTCCTTTAGCAGAATCAACTTGTAATGTTCTCCAATTCAGTTGGCGAGGATGTTCAAAATTTTTGGGCTCATCATCTATTAATATTAATTCTTCGGCTGAGGTTATTCCAAATTCTCTTTTAAGTATTTTAAATGCTTCGTCAAATGCCTTTGACTCCGGTTTTAGTTCACCCAATTCTGCTGAGGTGATAATACGAACATTTTGTAAAAATGGAAATTTTTTCTTTAGATATTCCGCTCTCTCTTTTTCCATATTAGTAAGGATTGCTAAATTATAACCGCGCTCTGAAATGGCTTTAACTAACTCGGCAACTCCCGGGATTTCCTTGTATGCGTCATATAAATATAACTTAAGTGTTTCTTTACGCTTATCTTTGCCTAATTCAAAAAACTCTATTGCCTTCTTAGTTTTAGGTTTTCCTATGGTTTCTCTTAAAAGCTTATTTAACACATAAGACCAGTATTCATCTGCGGAAATCTTACCCAGCCTGAAGTCTTTTGCCTCATTGCTTGTTTGAAGCCACACGCGCAATGTATCTTCATCAACGCCAAATATCTTATTCATCTTATCTATACAATCATTAAGCCCGTCTGTCAGCAACGTCCCGGTTAAATCAAAAAGGACGGTATTGACTTTGGATAACTCAGTTGTCAGCTCTTCTGTTGCCTCCCTTATAAGCTCTTGATAGAGCGGCTGTAACTCATCAGGAAGTTGGAAGCCTTTTGCTTCTATCTCTTTCAGGAATAAAACCCACCGAAGCGCCTCGCTTGCCCCATATCTATGGTGATAACTAAACATATCAACGATGACTTCTGGAGCAATGTTTAACCCTTTAAGAAATAGCTTCACCGCTTCAGGATTTGGAATCCGACCGATTGGAGTATCAATTGCTTCTACTTTCATACCTTCAAACTTACCCGCCATTGCTAGTGCAAGCATAATGAGCCGCACATCCTGACGAAAACCTGGCCAACCTTTTCGGAATTGGTCAAAATGGAAAAAGGCAGGAGCTTTGCCATTTTGTTTGGCTTGTTTCATAACATAAAGCCAAGTATCAAGATGCTGCCGTTCAGTAGTGGCATAGAATGGCCTTAATGCAAATGGATCTGGCCTTCGTCTTCCGACTACAGCGCCTTCAACGGCAAATGTTTCCTCTGGAGCCATAAAGAATGCATCTAATATTGCTCTCTCAGGAGTATTCAGTTGGACAAGCGGAGGTTGCCCGTCTGGAATTTTGCCGCCAAAGAAAATCGCATCAATCCGTCCGCCTTTATGCCAATTGGGTGAGCGGGTTTCAAGATTTACCTTGTTCAATGTGAAACGGGCATTTGGATGAGCCCATTTTTCACCCCGTTTGCCTTGTGGGCGTTCTGCAATAGGTTGACCTGTCCAATCCTGCCATCCCTCCAGGCTCTTTGGAGGAGTGTCTGTTTCACCTTTTACCCAGCGCTCATATTGCTCTAACTCACTCACGTCAATTGGCACAGTATCAGTTAATTCCTCCCACCATACTTTACCTGTCTTTCGGTTAATGGCAGTGTTAGTAAAGATTACGGGTTTATTTCCAGGTTTAACTTTTGGGCTGAGTGTAGCCTCAACAAGCCTTGCGTTCGTTCTGGGGCTTGTTTTTGGTGCCACAGCAAAAAGCCCGTCCTCGGGATTTGCACCCACAAGATAACCCTCCTCATCAAACCACATACCTACTAGGTCATCGCTGATTGTAAGAACCTCCCAATCATCCGCTAATTCATCAGGAGGAAGATAGGTTGCAAACGTGCTTTTACCTGAGGCGCTTGGACCGAATAACATAATACGGTATGTTTTGCTGGTTTTCTTATTTATTAATTCAATTAAAGCCGCATGCTCTGCCAGCACAAGCGTATTCGGAGGTATTGACTCTCCTTTATCGCGAGCTCGTTTTACATTTTGATACGCTATATACTGGGCTAAACGAAGCCCAAATTTCTTTGGACCTAAGAGATTGCCGCCATAGGCTGACCCAAAAAGGCCAACCTCTCTCTCTTTTGGAAATTCAACAAACAATCTGTCCTCTGGTTCATCAGGCTTAGTGGCTCGTCTAATTTTATCCAAATCTCCTGTGGAGTGCCAAATTTTTAAAACCTCATCCGGATTAGCCGAATTAAGCTTCTGTAATGCACTATCGCCAATAACCGCCTGTCCGACTTTAACCAGTTCCAATAAACTTATCGCCCCATAGATACTGTCTGTAACCTGCACACCCACCATCTCAATCGGAGAACCTGGGAACATAATAAATGGTATTACATACATCTTCTTTCCTTTATAGCTTCCATACGCCCTATCTTTAAGCTGTTTTTTTGCTTCATCTGCATGCATCCAGTTATTAAAAATTCCCTTATCAGCTGGGTCGTCAGTCGCAATATGGGTCGGAGCTTCGGCGCGGGCAGTATCCTTTGGATGAGACCTATGATGGTAATTACCATCGGGAAGCGCGGTTAAAACTCCTTCCTTAACAGCAAGGTCAAAAAGACGCTGTTCATCTGTCGCATCAATAACTTCAATCCCTCCGGCTCCGAGAAACCCTGCCTTGCCATTAATCCATTCCTTAATAGGAGCATTCTGAATCGTATCTATAGCTTTTCCAATGGCTAAATAATCCTCCGGATGTTTGATAGTTTGCCTTGCAGCTACTACTCTGCGAATAGCGATGCGGGTGGCTGCTTTACGCAAGGATATGTTCTCACTCTTAACCAATGACCACATCTCACTAAAGTTAGTGCGCATACGTGTATTTACATCTTCAGCAATCTCATCATCCGTCATCCGTTTATTCGCAGGGTCATTGAGCCACCATTCCCAGAAAGAGACAATCACTCCGCCTGCACTGGCTAAGATGTCTGGAAGGACAAATACCCCCCTACTTGAGAGTTCTTGGTCAGCTTGTCTGGTAATAGGTCCATTTGCTGCTTCGGCAATCAAGCGCGCTTTGACACGGCCTACATATCCCGGACGCTCTGGGTCAGTATGAATAACATCTTCTACGCTGGCAAGTAATAGAATGTCCGCATCTGCTTCAAGAACTGCCCTATCTCCCTCATCCTTACCTCTAACTGCTTTTGCTCCTACCTTATCAGCAACATCCACAACCGATTGTTTGTTCTCCTTTGCCTTTATAAGGATATTAATATCATCCTCAGAAAAACCCTTTTCTTTAAGAACTGCTCCACCTGTATCATTAATCGCAACTATTTTTTTACCACGCTTAATCTCCTCAAGGGCTCCGAAACGACCTGCATTTCCAAAACCAGTAATGGCTTCAATGGGTGCATCCGGATTTTTCATCTTAGAGCGTATCTCAGGCTCTTCTAATGCCCGGCTAATTACATATGAGGCACCCAAGCCGGTAGCGATATTACGCACCTTCAAGCCACCTAAGTCAGTGGGTTTTCCAGTAATCATTCCAATCTCACGCGCTTCTTTGCGATGGGCAGCCACTAAATATGGAACATCGAGGGAATGCTTTTTATCTTCATTTGTTGGTGTTAACCCAAGCTCTTTAGCCCTAACCTCCAGTGCTCCATCCAATATCCAAGCCATATCTTCACCTGTTGTGTTGACATCAGGCGCTGGAATATCTATGTCATATCTAATTATGCCTTGTCTTGCCCAATCAGCTCCAATAGCTCGCATCATATTCCTTCGGTCATCTCTTAAAAGCTCTTTTTGCCTAAGAGGTTTAACCTCTACAATACGTCCTTCTCTATTCCTTCTATACAATACTCCAAGAATCTGGGCTTTACCGCCGCCATATAGAAGGTTAGCCAAGGCAACTTTCCACGTCATATCCTTTGACATCGCTCGCCCCTCTTGAGTTGTCCATTCTTGTGAATCCTCCACAAGCACCTGTAACTCCTCTTGGGTATGTGGACGTTGACTTAATGCCTCAAGACGCTCATTAAGTGCTCTGCCCAAAGGGTCATCTCCTGCAAATATAAGTCTAATCCCACCCTTAAATTGTCCTCGCCAGTTGTTATCCTGACAACGGACAACAAAGAGATTCCATTCTTCACCATTCACTTTTACGGGAATTTCTGCTTTGTGGATGTTCTGGGTTTGTAAGAGTGCTTCAGCAATATCATCAGAAATTCCTTCTGTTTTAATAGCCTCTTTCGTCTCAGCCAGCACCTTGGTAAGAAATGGATTTAAGTATCCATTACTGCCTCTCCTCATACTACCTTGTTTTCCTAAGAATAGGGGTGGTGCAAGGTGAGAATCTGGCTTTTGAGTTAAGGAATAAGCAGGGGAAGGTAGAATCAGGGATGTAACAAGAAAAGTCTGTGCCACAATCAACGCTACAAGTTTTTTAAAATATTTTCTAAAGCCTTTAGTTTTGTGCCATAATAAAGTCATAGGTTTTAAGTCACAGGCCATAAGTAAAGGGGTTACCGCTTGTGGCTTGTAACTTGTCCAGAATGAAGTTGCTTTCTTAAGTAGTACTTCGGAATCCCGAAGCTTAATTCTATCAGACCGTATCATTGGGGATGACTTTTGGCTTCTATTTTCTATTGTCTGTTTTCTGTCTTCCGCCATTTCCACTTTTCCTTTAATTACTCGTTACGCGTTACTGATTACTATTTTTTATCACTTATAGCTCTCATTATATCGCCAGCTTCATATTCATTTTCTTCATAGCGGTTTTGGTTATGGCTACAGGTTTTTTCAAAATTCGCATCATTTGTTCTTCGCTAAACAATGGAATCTTTTTCCCATCATAAAGCTCAACCATATTCAGCAAATCCACCATCAGATGGTCCTGACCCAACTGCTCATCATCTATCCTGCAGAAGGATATTATTTTTTTCTTGGCATATTCCATAAGATAATCATAGATTCTTATGTAGTTACCTATGGAGCTTATGCTGAAACCTATCTGGTCTTTCCCTTCGCCAAGTTCAAACCCCGCCTGTTCTAAAAACTCAATGGCAGATTTCAGTATCTTTGGATTGTGCGCCATATTTAACTGAATTGCCACTTTATCTCTTCCATGTTCGTTGATTGACTTTTTCGTTGCCCTTAGAAACATTATGAACACTTCGTTATATCCGGGCGACATATTCTTAATAAGCCCTCTAAAACCTAATGGCGAATTTGTGGTTGACCTTTCATATCTATCGCCAAATTTAAGACCTTTAAGCAATACTTGACCACCTACAGTGCTACCTTTGAAAAAATCTGGCTCCTGCTGCGAGGTCTCAAAAACCACTAATTCCCCCTTTTCTGTTGCTTCTCTTACTGCCGCATCAATGTGTTCTTTGACCACTTTATTAATAAAATCTTGAATGGAGCTCGCCTCATATCTCCCTAATAACTCTTCCACAGCTCTAACGGTATCTCTCTCTACGGCTTCGTCAATTACTATCCCCTTTTCTTTCTGAAAAGCCCTCAAGTCATTATAGGCCTCTTCGAATGTCTCTTTTGCAAGTCCTGATAATTGTCCAGTTTTGTAGAGATAAATAGCAAAAGCAAAAGGATGTAAACCTAATTCGACAAATATATCATCCATGCTTACTACTTTAACATTTACCTTCTCAGGCTCTGCAGTATAATCTATATTTTCAGGAGTAAATATAGTGTTGTCTACAATCTTCTCGGTATAGAGTTTTATGCTCTTTTCTAAATACACAAAACCTCTCTGAAAATCAACCACATAGTCTCTATTATCTTCTAAAGCCCTGAAAGGATCCTGAGCAGTATCAACAAGAATAGCGGGTTTTCGCCAGTTTACTCTTAACCACTCCATGACAGGAGAATCCTCTCTAACACCACTTGTTATAATCCCGCTTGCCTTTGAAAGCTGTATAGCAAGAATGCTTTCTTTTTTAGCATCTGTCTCTGTAAAATCCACATCTGGACCCAAGATAACGATATCCCCCTCAACAATCTTTGGCACTTCAACTTTTTTACCATCCGGCAATTTTTCTAAATATGTTAAATCTCTATTGTTTTTTATAAAAACTACTCTGCGTAATGCAGCGCCCTTTTGCTCCTCTCTAAGTTTTTTGCCTGTTACTATCTTAGTTAGTGGTCCGACATCCTTTGAATCTATATAATTTGTTTCTAAGTGGCTATCTGCTGTGAGGCTGACAGTCTGACCAAATGCAGGGATACTAGTTCCAACAGAATCCAATACTGCGACTATCTGCATAGCGGCTCTTCTGGCTTCAGGGGTGGGTTTTCTTAGCAAGTTTATTATGGCATTACCGCATAAACCCAGTGTAAAATCCACCAATGCCTCTCCTGTCTTTGGGTCTGTAAATTCCTCTTCAATAACTCTCTTTGCCTCAAGCGCGCTATGTAATATAGCGTCTATAACCTCTGGGTCTCCTTCGTCAAAGACTGATATCTCGCTGACCTTATCTGTTCCTGGAATATATATTTTTGTCTTTTTGAATCCCTTCTCATCCCTGTCTGCCTTTTTAACGGACTGGGTAAGGTCATTTGTCCCATATGAAAAGAAGGTATGGACATTGTATTTCCTGGCAAAATTAGCCAGAATTCTTGCGTAATCAGCTGCCAGAGGAACGTTATTTCCAAGCTCAAGCATCATACCTATATATGGAGGAAGCTCTATCTCACCTGCTTCATAAAGTTTTGCTATCCTATCTAAACCCTTCTCTAAATCCTCGGGCGACCTTAAGAACACAAAGAAGAATCCAAACGTTCCCACATTTGTCCCCTTTGTGGCTTTTATGGCATCGTTCATAGCCTTAAGTTGAATATCCACGGCATAGATATTCTCATCCCTGACCTCAAGGCCTGTGCCTCTGTCACCCACCATAGAAGCCCTCTCCTCATTGTAAAATAACTCGGCACCAATCAAATCTTTTATAATCTCGTTCTTTTTAAAATCCCTTGCCCTGACTAAAACCAATTGTTCTGGTGTAACTGTTCTTGCCAAGCCAATAAAATGTGCCTTTAGTTTATCTCTCAGATATGCCTCTGCTGTGGGATAGCCTGCTATCTTTTCTCTGATTTTAGCCTGTATATCCTTTCGCGGTCTTAACTTCTCTACATCCGCCATCATTCTCTTTTGCCTTGCTATTTCTGCTGGTCCTTGGGGATTTTCTAATAGGTAGAGTTGCTTTTTATTGGCTCTTAAAATAGCCAATTCCCAGAGTTGTTCTCTTATCCTGTTATTCTTATGTAATTTTATACCCCGTAAAAGCCCCATAGTGTACTCAACTGGTCCAACAACCTCTCCTCCTTCGGAAACGGCAAAGTTCCTTATTGTCTCTTCATTATCCAACAGGTCTTCCACATTGGCTATTATCCATTCTCGCCTTTCCTCTCTCGGCACCTCAAGCCATTCGCCGTTAATCTCTATCTTAGAAGGCCCGAGCTCAGTCTTATCCAAGATTATATTAAGTGCACCTTCAAGTTCCTCTTTTGCTGTAATCAACTCCGCTTCTAAACCTTCTAACTCTTTTAAACGTGCCAAAATCTTCTCCTTATTATTGAGAATCTGTAGATTGTCATAGGCCTCGCCTGCCCTGAAATCCACTCCGATAGCTAAAAGTGCCTCTTCTATTCTATCGAGACTGAATCCATAATAACCGCTTAGTTTTTTCTTTAACTCTTTAATAAATTTGGGCGCCCAGAGACTAAGCTTTGAGACTCGTTCTGCATCGAGAACAGATGCCAGTATAAGACCTACCTTTGTCTTAAAATGCTGCCATCTGGTTGGCGAGTAAAATATAATCTCTTCAATAATAGGATATTTACCCAAGTATATTCTTCCCTGATTTGCATCTACAGTGAGTTCTATCTCTGATTTTTTAACCTTGTTTAAAATATCCTTATCCTCAGAAAGCAATGCAGGATTTATTACTAACCCCACAACTGCAGGAATTCCCCTTTCTCCGCAAAAGATTGTGGCATGGGAGGTTTCAGAGCCAGTTAGGGTAACCACGTAACTTGCCACCATCATCGCTCTGTCATATTCAGGTTTTGGGTCAGCTGCCAGCATACCCACAGTCTCTCCCGCATTCTTTAATAAATCTACCACCTCTATAAACCTGTCTATCTGTCGCGATAAAATTTCAGACACAAAAACATTAACTTCGCTTGTAAAAAGGTGATTTGAAATATCTATATTCGTCCTTATGTCAATAAAAATAGTAAGTAAAAGGGATTGCCTGTCTTGGGATACCTGTCTCTTGGCCTCAGGGCTTAGCTCACCTTCAACTGGTAAACTTAGCTCGGTTAATAAGTTTTTAAGGCCTCGTTTAAATCCTTCTTTATTTTGGACTTTATCTGGTAAGGTTAATTCTTCTATAGCCCTATCTATCTGTGATGCAGAAACCCCTACTAAATCCTCTCTTCCTATAAATGACAAAATCTTCTCAAAATCCTCTTTATTTATATCTCCTAAGTCTGCAAAATCCTTTTCTAACTCAATCTCTTTAATCCTCTTTGCCCTTTTATAACGCCAGATTATGTCTTTTAGTTCCTCATCTGTAAACCATTCTTTATCCAGAGCCTTCTTAACATTTTCGAAATCCTTAAAAGGCTCAGAATATCTTCCAGGTAAGAGTGCTTTTAAAATCGCAATTCCCTCTTGAAGCTTTCTTCCAACGCTTTGAGTTAATGCTTCGGCTACATCCCTTTTGCTTTTTTCATCAATGTAAATTGCCCTACCTGCTCCTGCATTTGAGGTAGCCACACCTTCTCCGAATTTCTTGGCATGCTCTATCTGCTCTGGGTCCGGAATTGTTCTTTTAAGCCTTAGATTTTTCGGGTCATCCTTATCCAAATCCGGAATAGCAACTGCTCGCATCTGGACAGTATTAAAACGCAGTCTTCCTTTATACTCGTAATATAAACATTCGGTATCAACGGTCTTTCCAAGCGCCCCTTGTATCTCTACAATCCATCTGGCTATTTCAATGGCTTTCTGTTCTATATCCGATTCATATAAACTCTCGGTTATGCAAAAGCGTTCCCTCATTTCTTGAGGAACTTCTATTCCCTCAGGATGTTCTTTTGTCATCATACGCTCTTTTTTGCCACGGTGTTTAAAATTAACTACCGCCTTTCCTGTTTTAAGGTCGATATAAACCTCAAGCCTGTCAGGTTCAACCTTTCCTTCAACCAAGAATGGACCAAGTCCGTATGTAGCATCAAAGGTTATAGTCAAGGTGTTATTGCTAAAACCTGTCATCTTACTTGCCTTTTTCACAGTAAAACCTGTGATACAGAATTTACTCTGTCTCATAGCCTGTACGCCAAGACCCATCCCAACATTAAGCGGATCTACAATTCTGCTTCTGATATCAGTCAATGATTTTCTTAGACGTGAAACTTCCACAGGTGCTTCCTGTTCAATTAAAGAGAGTATCTTTAGCAATCTATAAGTGGAGACAAACTGCTCCTTTCTTTCGCCCTGGTCCTTAATTGCCTTATTTAACCTTAAAATGACATCTCTGGTAGACGCAGTTTTTCCTTCCTTAATCTCAATCCAAGTTATGTTAGAATTTGCCTCGTCTGACTCAAAAGCATTTATAACCAAGTCTCTATCTAATGTTTCAACAAACCTTCTCTTCAAATCTATTTCGCTAATCCCATCCGTCTCTTTCTGCTGAGTCTTCCAAATCTCAAATGTAGTATTATGCTTAGCTTCTACCTTATTAACCAAATCAGCTATATTTTCTCTTACCCATCTATCGTAAGCAGAGTTATATCTCTTTTCTAATATAGTTATAACCGTTTGTAAATCCCGCTTGTCTATACTCTGGGTAAGCCACTCATCAAACACCAAAAGGTCTCTATATACAATTGGCATTGACTTCCATAATGAAGCGAATCCCTTTAAAACATTAGCAAAAAGCGCTTCAAATGTGACATTTAAATATGTATCCTGCAAGCCTGCAGCTGCGCCAATTGGACGGTCTTCATAATAAGAGGAACTTCTTACAGCCATAAGTAAGCCAATGAGATTAGTTACTTCTTCTTCATTTAAAATCTTGCCTTCTTTAGCTCCTTCGAAGAAATCCTTGACTTTTATTTCTTCCTGAGAATTCTTAAGTTCCATAAGTTTTTCTATCTTATCTTTTGTTATAATTCCTTCCTGAACAGCAAGCAGTAAAAACTCGGCAAATAATTCATCTGCAAGCGATTCTGGAACTGTGGCACTTTGATGCCAACCGCTTATCAATCCTTCGGCAATGCTTGGCTCATAGGCATCCTGCGCATCAAGGTCTATAATAACCTCTCTGATTTTTTTCAACATACTTTCGTTCTCTACTGTATTAAGCCGCAAAAAGAAATTATGCCCTGCGCCAGTAATGCCGAATACGCTCGGAACAGGCGGTTTATCCAAACCCATCCTTAAAAGACGCTTGGCAACAATCTCAGTAAGGAAATACCGCACCATCTTAAAAAGGTTATGCACCTTACCGCCAACTGTATCAAGCGTGCTTAACTCCTCAGGCACATCCGCTCTTTGAACAAGATAACCTGCCTTTGTCTTCTCAATAGCCTCGGCTAATGCTTTGCAGTCAACTATGCGGTGGGCTAAAGGTGTATTTTTTAGGTCGGGTTGGGATAATATATATCTCTCTAAAGCTTGCTGCTTATCATCTGCAAGCTCTCCTACTGCCTTCATAATTACATATATCCGCCTGAAATCCCTGTTGATAGAACCAATAAGAACGGCTAATACATTATTTAAGTCCGTTTCCTTACCAGTTTTTAAAAGCTCTATAGCATCTTCAAGTTGTGCCTTAGCATGAGAGAAATCTCCTTTGTCTAAATACGCATCCATCTGCTGCCAGGTGATTGAACCTCCGATAGCGGGACCTGGCGCAGTGCTTAAAGTTTTTCTTGCGCCATTTCTTCTGCCCGCGCCCTGCTCACCTAACATAATAGGAGGTGCGAGCTTGTCTTTCTTTAAGGCAGTATTAGCATAGGCAGTATCAAAATAAGTGGGCGAGATTACTAAATTAAAAGAAACTAGAATTGTGATTACGGCTGAAAAAAATCTTTTATATCCTTTAAACATTTCAAATCCCTTCTGTTTTTACCCTGTTAGAGATAGGAAACGCCTCAAGCGATTCCTAAGATATCGTTTACCCATTCCTGTTTTTAGGTATTCTTCTCTAATAATAGGTAATAGGGTCAAATCTCAATATTCCACATTTTGGCTCATAATTATAAGCCTTTAGTGTTTACCGTAAGGAGCTGTTAACCGTAACTCTTGACATATTCTTTCCAATCTGTTATATTTCTCAGTTAAAGGAGCTTAAATGAAAAATCTTCAAATCAACAAACATATATTCAAAAAGTTCAATGTAAAACTTGCCTATCTTTTCGGCTCACACGCAAAGGGTAATGCCGCCAAAGAAAGCGATTTTGATATTGCCGTGTTATTCGAAAAAGATGGCGGCCGCACAGATTATTTTGATAAAGCCATATACCTTGCGGAAGAATTAAGGGATTATTTCCCAGCCGAAATTGATATAGTGGCGTTAAACCAAGCAAGTAGTCTTCTGAAATATGAAGTGGTTGCCCACGGAAAACCCATTTACTGCGAAGATGAAGCTGAGCGAATAGACTTTGAAGTTGCCGTGACAAAAGAGTATATAGATGAACAATATGTGCGAGAGATTTATTACAATGCTTTGAAGGAACGAGTAGAAAAAGGGGTGTATAAATGACAAATCCCAGTATTATAAAAGAGCGGCTACAAGAAATAGATGAGAATTTAAAGATTCTATCAAAATTAAAACAATTGAGTAAAGAAAAATTTACGGCTAACCCTGAAATCTTTAAACTTGCTGAGCGTTGTTTAGAAATCAACATACAGGCACTCCTTGATATTTGTCATCATATAATTGCCGCCAACAACCTGATAAGGCCTCGCGACAACAAAGATGTGTTTGAAATTATAGCTGCACAAAAAATAATCCCTCGCAATTTTGCCAAGCGCATCGAACCAATGGTGGGTCTGCGCAACATCCTTGTTCATGAATACATTAAAATTAACCCTAAACAGATCTACCAACATCTCAAGCGCCTTGAAGACTTCCGCACCTTCCAAAAACATATTATCGCCTTCCTTAAAAAATAGATAAAAATAGGGCCAGACCCTTTTTATTTTCTATTGTAATCTCTCTAATTCCCAATTCCTGAATTCCATATCCAACAACCCCGTGCGGTTAAATAGAAGCGTCCCCTTTTTCCTTGTTTTAAGTGCTTCTATTTCCTCTGCGCTTGCCATTCTAAGTTTGCCAGAACTAACTAAATTGGCTAAGCCCGACTGCTTTAAGAAACCCTCTGTTTTTCCTTGCTCTATTCCTCTTTCATCAATAGAAAATCTGATACCCTTGGTTTCTGATAACCAGTGAAAAACCTAACTCATCTAACTCTCTATTTTGCTCTTTTAAAAGAATAATACCCTGTCTAATTTGCTCTGCTATTTGCTGCAAATCTGTTGTTGTCCTAACCACTTTTTCCGCCAGTTCTATCATTACCGCAGCACCCAGCGCACGTCTGGCTGCATTTAATTTTCCATCAGCACCATTTCTACGGCTACTATGCGCAGAGGTCATAGGAGGCGCAAGGCGAGATTTTTTCTTCTGGTTTAAGGAATAGGCAAAGACGGGGTCTATAAGGGATGTGGCGATAAAAACCTCGGCAACAATTAGCGCTATTAGCTTTTTAAAATAATTTCCAATGTTATTACTTTCGGGCAACATAAAAAGCTCCTAATTCTTGGAAGAATAAACTAATTTAGTATCTCTTTTATTCACACCTGAAGGGATATTGCTCGTATTCCAGATTTTTAACATCTCCTCTATCGAAGCAGTTAAAAGACGTATAGTCTCCTCATTCCTTTTTGATAAGGCTTGTATAACTATATCTCTGGGTTTAAGTTCAGATTTCTTGTCTTCCATTTTTCACCATAATTGTAATGTATAATTACTTTGGTAGCGCTACCGTTGTAGTGTAAAAAAGTTTGTTAAATCACAAAATTAAAACGGCATATCGATTTCGGCATGAAGCTCTCTCATTTTTTCCAGTTTTTCTCTCTCGACATTTGTAATAAAGTTATAGATTCTGCTTCTGGAATGATTATCTATGTCCAGAAACTGGATGCCGCTTTCTATCTTATCTTGTCCATTTTGAATAGAACCTCTGTCTATAAACGGCCTCTGCCACACATCCTTGCCTTTAACCTTCAGGGGTAAAAATCTGCTATCAAAATTAAGTTCTATGTCTAAGGTATCGCCTGTGTTAATATTCTTATCGGATATAATCCTAACGCCTCCGGAGCTCATATCCACACACCTTGCAGTAAATATGGTTTTATCCCCGTTTTGACATTTAATATCAAAAGAGTATCTGAAGCGTCTGTATTTTCTATGTTCTCTCATTACCGTAGATTAGTTTTTACCCCGTTAGAGATACGAAATGCCTCATAATAAATTCTCAATTCCTTAATTACCAATTCCTAATTCCTTTTTTCACTCATCACTTGTGACTTATCACTTCTAATCGTTCTGTTAGCGCTACCTTTTTTGTCTAAAAAAATAAAGTCCTATTTGGTTATTTAAGGGCTCTTATTTTATCTCTGTTTCGTCTTCCTCCTCAAGGAGTTTTTCAACAGGTATTTCCTGATTGGTCATAACAGAGTAATACAAATCCTCGTCTATATTGGTGACATTGGGAGAGATTACTATATAGGATATGCCTTTTTCTTTTAATTGCTGGGTAAAACCCTTGGTGTGGTATCCTCCGGCAATCAGGGCAGAGAGATTAGCTTTATTAAAATCCATCTTGTCAAGTGCATTTCTAATCAATGCCTCGTCCCTTACTGTGGCTATCTCGTAAAATTCCTCCTCATCCTGCAGGCTTGAATCTATCGAGGATATGCTAGGGTCAAGAGAATAGCGTACATTGTATTTCGGCGCTGTCTCTTTTAAAAAATCGCTAAATGCTGTTGATTTAAACTCTTCTTTATGGTTATTATAATATTCCATTTCCTCGTTAGACATACTCATATCAAAAAATTTCTTAAGGAGTGCTACATTCTTTGAGAACCTTGCAAGGCGTTTTTGCTCTGGAGTTGTCAGGTAACTTTCTCTTATTGCATCTGCTACCCCGTCTAACTCAGTAAAAAGCAAAACCTTATTTATCCTCTCGGAATAATTGACATACTCAATATAATTCTTTAGATTCGGATAACCACCCAAATCCACATTATTCTCTTCGGCAGTCTCTTTCATAGTTGTAAAATACTCAAGTGCCGTTATCTCCCCTGATTTATAGGAAAGGCTTTTCTGGAAAAAGGTGCTGAATGCCTCTTTGGGAAGCGCCCTGCTTAAATCATCTATTGCTTGGCTGCGCTCTTTATCTACCTTGGCGAACTCAATATTTCCTTCAATGGATACTAATTTTGTAAGAAAATAAAAGTTCTCAAACTTTGAAAGGTCTATGTTTCTCGCCTCGGTCTTTTCCTTCATGTAATCCACGTAATCGGTTACCTCGAGCTCTTTGTTTTCATATGCGTCATATTTCTCATCCAATTCCATTATCTCTTCGGGATATATCGCCTTCTTTACCTTGGAAAGCGCTCCTTTAATATTATCGCAGAGTCTTTTAAGCTCCTTTGACTTTGGATAGGTTTTATTGAACACCTCTACATGCTTTAGATATGGTCCTTCATCCTCAACGCCCCATAACTCTAAAGGATATTCTCCTTCGTTGTTTATCAAAAGGTATTCTGCGCCGGTAAGTTGTCCCTGTTTTAAGAAAAATCTGGTAATTTTTCTCTGCATCTTTTTATCCTTAAAGGTGAAAAGGGTGGGATCCACTGCTCCTGCAGCTCCCTCGCAATTTACCAGGCGAAGCCCATAGTTTTTCATAAGGTGCTTAAGTATCCTTACTATATTCATCTGGCAATCGTAATTACAATGAAGATCCTGGAGATGAACAATAACCCTATCGGATGACCCCTTGTAGGATTCTACCACCTTTCCAAAACCCTCAGGAATTTTTAAATCAGAAACATCTGTTTTATCTTCTGAATTTAAGGCAGGAACGCTATCTGATAGAGCAGCTGAAAGGATATGGCTTTGAGATATAACTACGAAAAAAAGGACTATGATACCTATAAGAAAAGAAAAGACAACTCTTTTTTTAGTTGACCTGTCTGCCATTTTAAGTTATCTCTGTTTTAATCTACTTTTTAAAATGTTTATTAATGTTGATTAAAATATAACACATAATCTACTATTTGTCAAGAGATTGGATTAAAAAAAATATACGATTTAACTATTTGAAAATAAATAAGTTATATTAATCGTTAAAAAAAAATTAAAGTAGGAAGCGCTTTCTTTACTAAATCTTCAGGATTTCCAATGTTTTTAAAATTAAATTGGTGTATATGCCGCTCATAATATCATCTAACATAATTCCGGCAGAACCTTTTATTTTTTCAATTTCCTTTATAGGATATGGCTTAAAAATATCTATGACTCGGAAAAAAACAAATCCTGATATTATATGAAATGGCGATAACTCTATTAAAAAAAAACTCAAGAGAATGCCGCAGAATTCATCAATAACTACTTCTTTGGGGTCCTTTCTGTTAAAAATCTGCTCTGCTTTGCCCGATACTGCAAAACCTAAAATTAAGGATATTATTAATAATATATAATATATAATGTTATTATTTTTAATTAATGTTATTCCTATAATTCCTATAAGACTTGCAAGTGTGCCGGGAAAATTAGAGTTATAACCCAGAAAATATAGGGTTGAGATTTTCTTAATAAGGCTATCCCTCAAGCTATAACCTTCCTGTTCTTCCAGAAAAAGTTTATTCCGGAGTAAATGGTTAAAACCATTACAATCACCATAGAGGAATAAATAATAATAGAAAGTATTCTCTCTGAGGAAATGTTCCAGAGGCCGAATTTTAAAAATGTATCCCTGAGTATGAGATACACCAAAATAGAAATTATGGCTATAAATTGTGAAACGGTTTTATGCTTTCCTTCTCTCTCTGCCGCGAGGATAATAGACCTTGATGCCGCAAAGAGCCTCAGGCTCGTTATGGTAAGCTCCCTCCATATTATTATTGCCACCATCCACGCAGGAACTATCTTAAGTTCCACGAATGCCAGAAAACTTGCCAGTATCAGAACCTTATCCGCTATGGGGTCCATAATCTTTCCGAAATTGGTGATAAGATTCTTCTTTCTTGCAATCCTTCCGTCATACAGGTCTGTGAGTGAGGCAATAATAAAGATAAAAAGCGCTATATACTTTGAAAGTATCCCTGATTTAAAAAGAAAGAACATATAAACAAAGGTGAGTAAAATTCGGGATATGGTTAGTTTATTGGGAAGGTTCATAAAAATAATCCAAAAATCAAAGTCCAAAAATCAAAATTATCCCGAATGTAGCAACTTCTTAAGAAGCCCTTCGGGATCCCGAAGCTATGCTTCGCAGAAAAGCAACATTCGGGACATATCAAAATCCAAAATGTTTTAAACATTTTAAATTTTGGATTGTCATTTTGCATTTTAATTTTTGAATTTTGAATTATACAGGTATTCCCACTAAATCATACTCCAGCGTATCAATTATTTTAACTTTCACAAATTCCCCAATTTTCACTTTTAATTTTTGATTTTTAATTTTTGATTTTACATACACTATCCCATCCACTTCCGGAGCATCAAACTCAGTCCGCCCAATAAAAAGAGCGGAGTCATTCTCGTCTTTCTCGTCGATAAGAACGTCTAAAACCATGCCTAAAAACTTTCTATTATTCCGTCTTGATATTTCCTGCTGCGTCTTCATTATTAAATCGAAACGCTCTTTTTTTATCTTTTCCGGGACCTGGTTTCTGAAACTAAAAGCAGGCGTCCCCTCTTCCCTTGAATATATGAATACCCCTAACCTGTCAAATTCTGTCTGACAGACAAAATCAAGAAGCTCCTTAAAGTCGCTTTCTGTTTCTCCGGGAAAACCTACTATCAGAGAGGTCCTTATGGCTATATCCGGAATTTCCTTCCTTAATTTCTCAATAAGTCCTATTATACCACCTCTAGAAATCCCTCTGTTCATCCTTTTGAGAATCCTATCGCTTATATGCTGAACAGGTAGGTCTATATACTTGCATATTGAAGGCTCATCTCTAACTACATCTATAAAATCTCTTTTGATATGGCTGGGGTGGGTATATAAAAGCCTGAGCCATTTAAAACGGTTTAGCGAACAAACCTCTCTTAGAAGTTTGGATATCTTAGGTTTTCCGTATAAATCTACTCCATATAATGTTGTATCCTGACCTATAAGGACTATCTCTTTTAAGGGTTTATTCTCGGCTAATGCCTTAAGTTCCTTTAGTACTGATGGAAGAGGCCTGCTTCTAAAATCTCCCCTCAGCTTTTTAATAACACAATAGCTACAGTTATTTTTGCAGCCTTCGGATATCTTTAGGTAGGTATAATGGGAGGGGGTAAGTAAAAATCTCGGGCTCTTGTGGTCATAAACCCAGTTAGAAATCCCACGGCGCCTGACGTCATTTCTAACGGGGTAACTAAAATTGCCTGTTTTTATCTTTAACCTGTTTCCGTTGGACGGCAGGGATTTTATTGCATCGGCTATGTATTTAAATTCACTTGTGCCTAAAAAGACATCTACCTCAGGCAATTCTTTTTTAAGTTGGTCTTTATACCTCTGAGAAAGGCAACCGGTTACTATAAGGCCTCTAAGCGAACCTTCTTTTTTTAGAGCAGCTACTTTAAGTATCATTTCTATAGATTCTTCTTTGGCGTCCTTGATAAAACCGCAGGTATTTACTACAGCAACATCCGATTGATTTATGTCTTCTTCGACTATGTAACCTGCGTTTTTAATAAGACCTAACATAACCTCTGTATCAACTAAATTTCGAGGACAGCCGAGACTTAGAAAGCCAATTTTGAGAGATGGGTTCATCGCTTATTTTAAAAAATAGTAACCAGTAAATGGTAATTGGGAATTAGTAACGTCAAAATTATTGATTACGGATTACTATTTACTATTCACTGCATTTTTTCTGGAAGTTTCATTCCTTCGTGGGTGATGAGGATATCCCTTTTGACGCCCCTGCCAGGTGGGCCTAAACTCTGGCCGTTTAAATTCAGCTCAAGTCCTGCGGCATTTCCAACCCATAGAACTATCTGTTCTTTTGCCTGGAATAATTCGGATGAGCCTGTTTTTAAAATACTCTGATAAACAATCTTTCCGTCGCATTTAATGTGCATCCAGCTGTCCTGATTCGCCGTTACGGTAAGTTTAAGCGGCTCGCTTTCCTTAACCAGAAGCGGTTTTGGCTTCTCTTTTTTTGAGGCTTTAACAGAAACTACTTTCTTTGCTTTTGGCGCTGAGGCAACCTTTCCTATCAATTTAGAAAGCCCGAGCCCTGCTACCAAAACTACTATTACGCTGGCCAGAATAATCGTGGTAAGGTTAGATTTTTTCTTTACTGGCGAGGCAGCGGTTTTTATCTTTTCATCCTCGCTTTTTACGGCTATTTCCTGCGGAGGCGTCTGAGGATTTAAGGAGGCATATTCGTTAAGCAAAGGCTCAGGGTCAAGGCCAAGATACTGGGCATACTGTTTGATAAAACCCTTCACATAGGTGGGATTTGGGAGCTTGCTAAAGGCGTCTGTTTCAAGGCTGGCTAATACTTTTAATTGAATCTTGGTGTCCCGCTGCGCCTGTTCAAGGGTTAGTTTTTTCTCTTCCCTTGCTTTTTTTAATACTTCACCGATAGACATTTCTCGTTACTGATTTTGATTAACTGCTATTTCCTAATTATCCCGAATGTAGTTTCTTTCGCAGTATTTCTTCGGGATCCCGAAGCTAAGCAGAAGCAGTCGCTACATTCGGGACTATTTACTATATCTATATCTCTTCTTCCTTCTTCTGCCCTATTTCTTCCACATTATCAACTAAAATCTCTCTCGGCTTGCTCCCTCTGAAGGGCCCTATAATACCCTCCTCCTCCATCATATCTATAAGCCGTGCTGCGCGTGTATATCCGAGCCTCAGGCGCCTCTGGAGTATTGATATGGAGGCCTGGCCTGTCTCGACCACGAGCTTTGCCGCCTCTTCAAAGAGTTTGTCCTTTGGCTGGTCCTTCAGCGAATATCTTTTTTCCTGTTCCTTTAAAATCTCCTCATCATAGAATGGCTCTCTCTGCTCCTTTATGAAATTAACCAACCGCTCTATCTCTTTGTCGGATATAAGGCAGCCCTGAGCCCTTATAGGTTTTGCCTGACCCGGTTTTAAAAACAGCATATCTCCTCTGCCTAATAGTTTATCCGCGCCGTTCATATCAAGGACTGTCCTTGAATCTACCTTGGAGGCTACCTTGAATGAAACCCTTGCAGGGAAATTTGCCTTAATCACGCCTGTTATTACATCCACAGATGGCCTTTGGGTTGCAAGAATAATGTGTATGCCAACCGCCCTTGATAGTTGCGCGAGCCTTGTTATTGCCTCTTCTATATCCCGCGATGCAATGAGCATAAGGTCAGCGAGTTCATCTATTATAACCACTATATATGGCAGCACTGCCCTTGTAATTTCCTTTTCCTCTTTCGGCTCCTTGGGCACCTGGAGTTTTTCGTTATAAATACTGATGTTCCTGACTCCGAGTTTTGCAAACAGTTTGTATCTTTCCTCCATCTCATTTACTACCCATGAGAGCGCTCCGGAGACCTTTTTGGGGTCAGTGAGCACTGGGCATAAAAGATGCGGTAAGCCGTTAAAAATAGCAAGTTCTACCATCTTGGGGTCAACCATTAAAAATTTTACTTCATCAGGGGTAGCGTTGAATAGAATGCTCGTTATAAGGCTGTTTACGCAAACGGTCTTGCCTGAGCCGGTAGTGCCTGCTATCAAAATGTGCGGCATCTCTGCTAAGTCCGCTATTACTGCCTGGCCTGATACATCCTTTCCAAGCGCAAGGGTAAGCTTGCCGGATGAGCCCTGAAACTCCTGAGCGCTTAAGAGTTCCTTAAGATACACCAAAGTCATTGTGGAGTTTGGCACCTCTACCCCTACCCTTGATTTACCCGGGATAGGCGCAACAATCCGGACACTCATTGCCTTCATAGCAAGCGCTATGTCATCGCTAAGGTTGGCTATCCTCTGCACCTTAACGCCTGGAGCCGGTTCAAGTTCATACATCGTTATAACAGGGCCCCTCTCTATATCCACCACCTTTGCCTCTATGCCGAAGTCTCCCAGCGTCTCCTCTAAGACCCTTGCGCTATTTTGAAGGTCCTCTTTAATCTTCCGCTCTTCTATGGGCGGAGGCGAATCTAAAATATCCAGGCTGGGCAATTTGTAATCTCCTGTATCCCTTCTTATAACCGCCTTCGCCGTAACAGGCTCTTTTCTTTCCTTAGGTTCTTTTATTTCCTTCTTAATAATTATGGCGGGTTTTAACCGCGGTTTTTCCTCAGGGATGGCTGCTTTTTCTTCTCTCTTGTCTTCTCTCTTTGTAGCAACAGGCCTTGGCTTTTCTTCGGAAAAAACAGTTTTCTTTCTTCTGTTAGAGAGAAAACTTGAGATTGTTTCCTTAATGGCTTCAGCTATTCTGTTAATGTAAGGAAATATTATAAATTCAGTTGAAATCAATACCGAAAGCAACGCAAAGGTAAGAGACAGTATATATGCGCCGACCTTTCCAAAATACCTGACCAGGATATTGGAGACAAAAAATCCCATATAACCGCCGAAATTAAATCTTCTTACGGGGTTTGGGCCAAACAGGAGGCTTAAGAGGCTACCTGAGGAACACAAAAAGATAACTGTGCCTATAATTTTTATATACAGCCTCTGAAACTCGCTCTGGAAAAATCGGCTTAATGCCCAGAGCAGGCACAGCGCCGGGACTAAAAATGCAGCCTTTCCGAATAAGAAAAAAAACATCCCGGAAATATAAGCGCCGAAAATCCCGATAAAATTTTTAGCAGGCCTGTTCGGGATTGAGGTGTAAAAAGGGATGTCGTTCGGGGTATAGGAAACAAAACTCAGAAAAAGCAGGACGGCAATAACAAAAAGCGCTATGGCATAAACTTGCCTTATATTTTCTTCTTTCATTAAGAAAATAGGGGTTCTCGTTACTGTTATATCAAAATCTTAATACCGCAAACAATCCCATCGATATACAATATACTACAAAAAGATGCAGCCTTCCCTTTAATATCATATTCTCTAAAATCTTCAGCGATATAATACCAAAGAAAAAGGCAG
Organism: uncultured Planctomycetia bacterium; assembly: GCA_964506845.1. Lineage (GTDB taxonomy): Bacteria > Omnitrophota > Gorgyraeia > VGKN01 > VGKN01 > CAZDNS01. The sequence continues at coordinate 55,293 of CAZDNS010000006.1, forward strand.
ATAAAAAACCAATAAGTGAATTTGTAAAATGCATACTTCCCAACATCGTTATCTCTCTACTCTTAAGTAAAGAAGCGCCTAAAACAGCGGGTATGGATAAAAGAAAAGAAAACCTGATCGCATTCTTGGCATTTACTCCGAGCAAAATCCCGCTTGAGATAGTCATCCCACTCCTTGAAATTCCGGGCACAATAGCCACACCCTGTGAAATACCTATCAGAAAGGCCTTGCCAATAGAAGGCCCGGTGGTTTCTTCCTTAAGTCTATTTTTAAATATTGAAAATCTCTCTTTTAATGCGGCCGCTAGCAGCACAAAGGCGGTGATAAAAAACATAAACCCCACCATCTTTGGTTTTGCAAAAAGCGCCTCAAATTTCTCTTTGAAGGCCAACCCTATAAATGCGGTTGGTATTGAGCCTATTATAATGGATAAACCAATAGCCTTCTGGGTACTAAAAATTTCCTTTATTTCTTTTCTAAAGAATATGACAACGGAGAAAATCGTGGCTATATGCAGCAGCACATCGAAATCTATCCTCGGCTTGGTTACGCCGAATAGGCTATGCAAAATAACAAGATGGCCGGAGCTTGATACGGGAAGGAACTCTGTTATACCTTGAAGGCAACCAGAGATAAACGCCTCAAGCGCGTTCACCGCTAGTCTCCTCTGGCGGCTCTTTTGCCTGCTTTCTGCTTAAGTTTATCCTGCCCTGGGAGTCAATCTCTATCACCTTTACCTGAACTTCTTCTCCAACGCTTACCTCATCTTCAACCTTTTCCACAAATTTGTTGGAGAGTTCTGATATATGTATGAGCCCTTCTTTACCAGGCAATATCTCGCAGAAGGCGCCAAAGTTTAGTATGCGTTTTATTTTCCCCAGATAAATCTTCCCCACCTCAACGTCTTCGGTCAGGCCTTTTATTATATCAATTGCCTTCTTTGAAGCGCCTTCATCGCTTGAGGCAATCAATATCTTGCCGTCATCTTCTATGTCTATTGTAACGCCTGTTTCTTCTATTATCTTCTTTATTGTCTTGCCGCCAGGCCCTATAACCTCTCTTATCTTATCAGGATTTACCTTTATACTTACTATGCGAGGCGCATAAACAGAAAGCGATTCCCTCGGAGCAGAAATACTCTTAAGCATCTTATCCAGAATAAACAACCTGTGTTCTTTTGATTCTATAAGCGCCTTTGAAATTAAATCCAGGTCTATCCCTTCTATCTTAATATCAAGCTGAAGGGCGGTAACACCTTTGACTGTCCCTGTAATCTTAAAATCCATATCTCCGAAATGGTCTTCAAGGCCGGATATGTCGGCAAGTATCGCTACCTTATCCTGCCCCTTTACGAGGCCCATCGCTATCCCGCTTACAGGCGCCTTTATCGGAACCCCTGCATCCATAAGGGAGAGTGTTCCCGCGCATACAGTAGCCATACTCGATGAGCCATTGGATTCTAAAATATCCGAAACCACCCTGACAGTATAAGGGAATTCCTCCTTCGAAGGCATAACGGGTTTAAGCGCCCTCTCGGCAAGCGCGCCGTGGCCTATCTCTCTTCTTCCAGGACCTCTTATGGGCCTGACCTCACCCACGCTAAAAGGCGGAAAGTTATAATGAAGCATAAAACTCTTCAACATCTCTCCTTCTAAGGCATCCACCATCTGCTCATCTGAGCTGGTGCCCAGGGTAGTAACCGAGAGGCTCTGGGTCTGGCCGCGGGTAAAAAGACCCGACCCGTGTGTTCTGGGGAGTATGCCCACTTCGCAACTTATTGGCCTTATGGTGCTGTAATCTCTGGCATCCGCCCTTATACCCTCTTCTAATATCCGGCGCCTTACCTCGGTTTTTTCAACCTCTATCAAGGCTAATTCTATATCTGCCTCAAGGTAATTCGGATTTTCGCTTGTAAGTTTTTGCACGAGGTCTTTTTTAATGATGCCCATAAGCTCTTCCCTGGTTTCTTTTGACGCTGTTTTATTAACCTCGGTAAGTTTTTCAAATGAAAGCAGCTTTACCTTTTCTAAAAGTTCCTTATCTATCGTCCTTAAAGACACCTCTTGTTTTTGTTTTCCGCATAGCAAGACGAGTTTTTCCTGAGCCTCTATTATATTTCTAATCTTTGAGTGGCCGAACCTTATAGCCTCTGCGAGCAGTTCCTCCGGGAGTTCGTTTGCACCTGCTTCAATCATAATTACGCTTTCTCTTGTGCCTGCAACCACAAGGTCAAGAGAACTCTTATCGAGCTGCGCATAGGTAGGATTTATTACAAATTCATTGTCTATTCTTCCTACTCGCACTGCGCCTATGGGATGTTTAAATGGGATACCTGATATGGAGAGGGCGCTGGAGGCGCCTACGCAGGCAAGGATATCGGGGTCGTTTTCTCCGTCGCTTGAAAGCACGATAGCCACTATCTGAACCTCATTTAAAAACCCTTTGGGGAATAAGGGTCTTAGCGGCCTATCAATAAGACGGGCTGTCAGAATCTCCTTTTCGGAGGGCTTTCCTTCTCTTTTAAAGAAACCGCCTGGAATTTTACCCGCAGCGTATGTTTTTTCCTGATACTCAACGGTAAGCGGTAAAAAGGTATGGTCTTCCTTAGGCTCTTTTGACATAACGGCTGTTACCAGCACAACGGTTGCGCCGTACTGCACGGTAACCGCGCCGTCTGCCTGCTTTGCTATCTTGCCTGTCTCTATTATGAGATTTTTGGAATCGAGGCTTACTTCAATCCTATGTGGCATATATATCACTTACGCAGGCTCAGCTTATCCAGGAGTTCTTGATATTTCTTGAGATTATACCGCTTTATATAATCCAAAAGGTACCTTCGTTGTCCCACCATTTTAAGAAGCCCGCGCCTTGAACCGTGGTCTTTCTTATGAGACTTGAAGTGCTCTGTCAGATTATTTATTCTCTCCGTAAGAAGCGCTACCTGGACACTCGCAGAACCCGTATCCTTTGCGTGTATCTTAAATTCATCTATCAGAGAGGTTTTCTTTTCCCTATTTAAACTCACCTTTCGCACCTCCTTGTTGTTAATTATAACAAACGAATTTTTATAAGTAAAGAAAAATTATAGAACCAACCGCTGAAACGCGAAAATTCCGCAAAAGCGCAAAATTCGCTCGATTGTAAACTCTTTGCGTCTTTGCGGGTTTTTGCGACCTTTGCGGTATCAAAGTAGGTTTTTCAGCGTAACTAAAATTGCCTTTGCTATAACACTATCCTTTCTAAGCCTTTCCATAAGGCTGTGCCTATCTTTGAATTTCCTTTCATCCCTTATTTTTTTTACCGGAAAAATCTCCATCTCTTTTCCATACAGAAATCTGTTAACTCCAAATAAATGCACCTCTATTTCTGGTTTTATAGCTAATTTACTCATCTTGCGGCTATGAGGTGTTTTTAAAAAAGTAGGTCTGGTTCCAATGTTCAACATACCCATATAGCAGCGTTTTTCTATATCGGCCATTACCGCATATACGCCGTTGGGCGGCAGCACTTCCTGGTAAGTCTTTATATTGGCGGTCGGAAATCCGAGTCCTGCTCCTCTCTTTTCTCCCTTAACAACTACTCCGTAAATAGAATAAGGCTTTCCTAACAGCCTGCCTGCCTCTGATAATTTTCCTTCTTCTGTCAGTCTTCTTATCGCTGTGCTGCTTATTGGTCTTCCTTTAACCTTAACCTCTCTTACAATCGTAACCTTTAAACCTGCTTGTCTTGAGATTTTTTTAAGGAGGTTTATATCGCCCTTGGCTTTAAAGCCAAACCTGAAATTATACCCTATAAACAATTCTTTTATCCTCAATCGCTTTATCAGTACCTTATGAACAAAATTTACAGCTGAAAGCCCGGCAAATATCTTGGTAAAATTTATAATTACACATAAATCAACACCTAATTCCTCAAAAATCTTCAGTCTCTGCTCAAGCGACATTATTAGCGGCGGGCATAACTTAGTATTCAACCTCTTTAAAGGATGGGGATAAAAAGTAATTAAAATAGATGAACCTTTACTTTGTCTTGCCTTATCTACACACTTAGCTATTATGTGCCTGTGACCTAAATGCACGCCGTCAAATATTCCTACGGTGGCGATAACAGGCTGCCTCAGTTTCTCCTGTATTATATGTTTGTAATTTTTAATTATCACCATTTTGGATTTATAATATAATGCTTTGTCAAATAAATACCAATATGATAACAGCGATTAAGAGAACGATTAGAGAGATAAATACCTCTTCAATAATCGTTGTAATCTTATTTTAAAATCGCTG
>CAZDNS010000007.1:0-42602 GCA_964506845.1 uncultured Planctomycetia bacterium
ACGGTAACATTACCTGTAGGAGTCTCGCTCCATTTTTCCACCACAATATCAAAATTGCGCTCCACGGGGATTAAGGCGCTCTCGGCTAAATCCTTCTTAACATAGGGGGTCTTAGAAATTCTAAACGCCTCTTTTATATCCGACCATTTATCAAAGGGAATTCTAAGCTCTACCTTGCCGCCTAATTCGGTCTCGCCTTTATTATCGTCCCATATATACAAATCTATTACGCTCCAGCTTGTAAGGCGCGCCTCTAAACGGGATTTCCAACCAAATTTATCATTTGCCTTTTGGAAATTATAAAAGAACCCTGAGCCATAAATCTTTAGCCACGGTAGATAAGGAACAGGCGTTCCGGCTTCAAAATCAAGACCGTCTACCGGCTCCTCAAAGATAGAAGAGACTCCGTCCTGCTCCTCAACTATTCTGGCGGTAGTCAACCCAAAATAGCCGTTTAGCCTTGCCTCTATCTTATGGCTAAGCGCCTCGAGGCCAACGCCTGCCCTTGCGTGTTCGTGTAGATCCTGGTAATCGCCAAAAATATTTGCGCCTAAAAGCCAGTTATCGGAAATAAGGCGCCTATAGCCTGCTCCTAAATTATAACTGAAATCCTCTCCCCTCATAGAAACCCTTGGTTGGATAAAATAGGTGCTTATTTTATCAAGGCTTTGACGAAGGGGCTGGACTGTTTCGAAATAAAAGGTGGGTTGTTTATCGGTTTCTATTTCTGCGTTAAGGCTGACTCTTTTGAGCCAGTCCGGTTCTTCAGAGGCAAAGACAAGGGTGGCTATTTGGAGGCTAACAATAACTACAAAAAATATTATTACTTTTCTTGGCATTGTTAACTATAATCTATATTACGCTATACCCATCCTTGTCAATAAAATTTTTGGCATAATATCAGTTATGCTGACCCTTGAGTTTGAAGAGAAGCTCTTTAAAGCGGGGTTCTTTCCTTAGGTTTATAAGATCGCTGTCTGAAAGAAGGTATTCTATGTCGTTATACCCGAGGCTTAGCGCCTTTTTTATGGCCTCAAGCGCCTCCTGTGTTCTGTTTAAAAGAGACAGGCTACAGCTAAGATTATACCATACTACCGAGTCATCGGGCTTTAACTGAACAAGTTTTTTATCTATCTCAAGACCCTTTTCATAAAGGCCCTTTTTAGTATAGGCATCCCCTAATGGTATAAGCGCCTCTACAAAATCAGGCTTTTCCTTAACCAGGTTTTCGTAAAAGGCTATTTCGAAATCTAACTGTTCGCTCTCTTTTTCTTTTCTTTTCATCTGCCAATTTTGATATTTTAATTTTTATATTTGGACTTATAGTATGGAGGCGTGGGCCGCCTGCCTGCCGTCAGGCAGGGATTTGAACCATTTTAAATATTGGAGGCGGCGAGCGGATTTGAACCGCTGAATAATGGTTTTGCAGACCACTGCCTTGCCACTTGGCTACGCCGCCATCTTTGCGCAGTTTTGTGCCGAATGTTAAAACTTCTTTTGCTACGCGTCGGCATCCAGTGCCGAATGTAGTAACTTACCAAGTTGAGTTTCGGCATCCCGAAGGGAGACTTCAAAGAGAAGCTACATTCGGGAAAGTAATACCATAAGAAAGCAATTTCATTCGGGACAGACCGTTGCCTTGTGCCGAATGATGTTGCCCAAGAAGTATCTCTTCGGCATTCCGATGTTTTTCTAAAGAAGCTGTTTCATTCGGAACCGCTTGGCTACCGCGCCGTTATTTACTAATCCAGAGGGATAGACCATCCTAATCCAGAAGGGATAGGCCGACCTCTTTCCATTAAGGGCGGGCATAATCCTTTAGAGGATGGGTCTAACGGGGTAAATTAACATAGACTAAGATAAAAGTCAAGTGAATGCCTTAGCGCGAATTGACTCACATTAAATGTTACCGAAATAATTCTGTATGGTATCGTTTCAGCCTCAGACTGATCCGTCCTCTGGCGGAGACTCATAATTGAGGTTACAGAAAGATGCCTGTGGTGGGCGGCGTGGCTTGATTTCGAGCAGGGCGTAGAGGCAAGGAGTGGACCACGGTATCCGAGCACGCCAGTGCTCGGATGAACGACGCAGCCGACCCGAGCGAAGTTTTGACACGTCCCGAATGTAGAAACCTCTTAAGAGACATGTCGGGATGCCGAAGTAGTAACGCTTCGAAGAATAGCTCCATTCGGCACTGGGGCAAAACGAGCGTCCCTGCGAGAAACAAGACACGACAGGACACGCTATTTGTTAAATTAACAGATAACATTTATTAATGAGCCGACAGGGGCGGAGGGATTATTTCTCTCTATTGCGGCCTCGGGTGGAATAATATTCGGGTATGAGCACCTCGTCGAGAAGGAATGGTTTTTGTTTTCCTATGCGCGATAGCATAGCTATCATAAGCTTAGTCTTATGAAGAAATAATTCGCAGTAATGCGGATTTGGTTCGTTCAGATTTTTGCTTGTAAAATAATTTATATTGTAACAGGAACCGCATCCCTGGCATATGCTTTTAGCCCAGCAGGCTGAACATTTAGGGCTAAGAGTCTTTCTTGTGTTCAGAAAATTGTTTACGCGCTTTGTCATTACATCTTTATTTACATGACCTATGCTATATCTTTTTATGCCGATAAAGGCGGTGCAGGGATAAATCCAACCGTCAATGTCCACCGCTATTTGGCTTGAACCTGCCGAGCAGCTTCCCGATATAGACTGTATATGATAGAGCCTGCTTAGCTGTTTAAAAAAGCGGTTAAAATAGGTATTCTCATAATCCAATTTTTCTCTTAATACCTCCTGCGTATAATAATCTGAGAGTTTTGTGTAGAGCGCCTTAAGAAGTTCCAGTCCTTCTTTTTTATTAAAGAAATATTCTTTTCTTTCGTCGGTCAGATTATACCCTGCTCTTTCGCTCTCGCATATCTCTATGCGCTCAAACCCAAGGTTTCGCAGGTATTTAAATGTCTCCACTATCGAAGCGGAATATGGAGTAAATGTAGCCCTTGCTACTAAACGATGTCTTAACCTATTGGGAAGCGCCTCAATATTTTTCATTATGGCGTCGAAGGAGCCTCCTCCGGTCGAAAACGGCCTTTGTTTATCCTGTATCCCTTTAGGCCCATCAATGCTTATCGCTACATCAACGCCGTTTTCCATAAGAAAAACAGCTTTATTTTTATCAAATAATGTCCCGTTTGTTGCCAGTAAAAACCTGAATCTTTTTTTTACTTTTTTTGCTATCGCCCGGCAGTATAAAATCACCTCTTGCATCACAGTATAATTCAGCAATGGTTCTCCACCGTAAAAATCAATAACCAAATCAGCCGCGTTATTAGACTCTTTTACAAGCACGTTTACTGCCCGAAGCGCTGTCTCTTTCGGCATAAGGGGGTTTTTTCTTTTCCTACGCGTATATGAGCCGCCCTTATTCCAGCAGTAATTGCAGGCTAAATTGCAGCCATCTGTAACATTAAGGGTAAGGTCTGTTACTTCTCTTTTAAAATTTGAATTTGAAGGTTTACTATTTGAAAATATAACCCCTTTATTCTTAAGCAGATTTATGTTTCTAATCGCACTTTTAATGGCGCTCTTTGGGTATCTGAGGGATAGCCTTTCAGTAATTTCCCTTTCTCTGTTTGTTGTGAAAAGGTTTAATGCGTCGCTGGCGATATCGTCTATTTCAAAAAAATTACCGCTTTCGGTGTCCACAACAAACCTCATCCCCCAAATGGAAAACTGGTATATTGAGTTATTCGTCATATTAAATCCAAATATCAAAAATCAAAATCCAAAATGACAATGTAAAATTTAAAATGCTTAAAAACTTTTGGGTTCTGATATGTAATTTTGATTTTTACCTGTCCGCCGCTTTGCCTGCCCGCCGAACAGGTTCTCTGGCAGGCGGGTTTTGGCAGGTGGGCAGTTTGATTTTTGAATTACACTTTATTGAATAATAATGGGTGGCTGTTGGATAAGAATAAAAACAGCCACCCATTATTAGAGGTGAATTACCACAACACCCTTGAGCATCCGCAGAAGCGCGCGCGATAGCGCCTCTTTGCTCTGCGCCGATTCAGTTGTTTTAACATATCCACCTCCCTGAAAATAGCAAATGGCTTATGGCAAATTGTCAAATTATGGGCTTGGGTCGGTTGAGGTTCCACCTACCGAGCTATCTACCCTTAAAGTATTCCAGTAACTGGTGTGATTATTGTCGTTATCATAACATATAACTGTATTAGAAGCCGTTGACTCTGTGAGGCCTGTTACATAGCCGTAGTTAGGGCTTGCTGCAGTACCCACTGCAGAACTTGAAGGGCAATCAAAAACTGCCTGATCTGTGACGTAATTTGGGTATAGGGCAGCTAAGTTAGCAGGAAATGCCTCGTTGTTGTCTCCCGCATAAAGATGAAGGGCAATTCCAATCTGTCTTAGGTTACCTGCGCATTTGGTACGCCTGCCCTGCTCCCTTGCTCTCGCTATAACAGGCGTAACCGCACCTGCTAACAGTAGGATTATAGCCATAACCACGAGTAGTTCAATTAAGGTGAAACCTCTTTCTTTTTTGGAAAACATTACCATAAAGACCTCCTTTGCAACCGCTGAAACGCAAAATTTGTAACCGCTAAATCGCAAAAGTTTCTTTGCGTCTTTTGCGGATATTTTGCGCTTTGGCGGTCATTCTGCGCTTTTGCGGTTATATTTCTTAAAATACTACACCATTACCTCTACCCTGTCAAGCAGTAGTTTTGAAAGGGTGCTTTTGGGTATTCCGTAAAGCCTTCTTATGCTTTTTTTCTTATCAATAATTAAAAAATTGGATTTTTTATCTCCGAAAGGGTTATTTGTCCTTGATATGCTATTTGCTACAATCAGGTCAAGCCTTTTCTGTGTCAGTTTTTTGACTGCCCTTTTTAAAATATCCCTTGTCTCAAGGCAAAAACCAACAAATACTTTATCTCTTTTCTTAAGGGAAAGTTCGGACAGAATATCGGGATTTTTAGTTAACTTTAACAGGACCGTATTTCTGGCCTTGCTTATTTTATGGGGGGTTGTACGGCTCGGCCTGTAATCGGAAACTGCTGCTGCCATTATGAGGCAATCTGCCCAGTCAAAAAATTTACGCAGGCTCTGGCGCATCTGGAGGCCGGTCTGCACGCCTATAAGTTTTATGCCCCTCGGTGGATTTAGCGCAACCGGACCGCTTATAAGCGTAACGCTATGGCCTCTTCTTTTTGCCTCTTTTGCAATCTCATATCCTAATGTGCCTGTGGAGTAATTTGAAATGAACCTGACAGGGTCTATTGGCTCGCGGGTTGGCCCTGCGGTGATTAGAATGTTAAGCCTTCTTTTTTTCATTCAACATCTTTTTAACCTGTCTTAATACCTCCTCAGTCTCGGCTATATGCCCCAGCCCTTCATAACCGCAGGCCAATCTTCCCTTTATGGGACCGACAAATCTGTAGCCGATTCCCTTTAACCTTCTGATATTTTCCTGCACTATCTTGTTTCTATACATCTTTTCATTCATAGCAGGGACTAAAATTACGGGCGCTGTGCTTGAGATAATAGTGCAGCTTAACATATCGTCGCAAATGCCCGAGGCAATTTTACCGATAAGGTTTGCTGTGGCGGGCATAACCAATATCAAATCTGTCTTATCAGCTAAAGAGGTATGGACAGGAGAAAACTCTCCGGGCGTATCAAACATATCAGTTATTACGGGGTTTTTAGTTATATTCATAAATGTAAGGGGCGTTATGAAATTTTGCGCTTCCTTTGTTAGTACCGTAAATACCGAGAAGCCTTCCTTAGTTATGCGGCTTGCTACCTCACATGCTCTATATGCGGCTATTGAGCCGGTTACGCCCAATACAATATTTTTTTTCACTATGCCTTTTTCTCCTTGTAGGTAATCTTCCCTTGTCTAATTTCCTCTATGGCGATAACCTGCGGTTTCTGCGAATCCGTCTCAACAAGTTTTGGTGCGCCTTCGCTCAATTCTACAGCCCTCCTTGAGGCAAGTATCACCAGCTTATATATACTATCGGATTTACTTAAAAACTCTTTAATGGGTACATAGGTCATAGAAGCCTAACCTCCTTCTTGTTGAGCGTTCTTTCTTTATTATAACCCTAAGTTGTTTAACCGCATTTTCTACGGTATTATTTATAACTGCGTAATCATACTTTCTTTTTTGCGACAACTCCCATCTGGCAATCTCAAGCCTCTTTTTTATCTGCGCCTTGGAATCGGTTGAACGGCCTCTAAGCCTCTCCCTTAACGCCCCCATAGAGGGCGGGAGCAAAAATATTAAAATAGCATCTTTAGACCTCTGCTTTATTTTGAGGGCGCCCTTTACATCCAGCGCAAGTATGATATCCCTGCCGCTTCTTACTGCGCTTATAACAGGCGCTCTTGGGGTGCCGTAGTAGTTATCAAAAACCTGTTCCCACTCCAAAAAATACCCCTCTTTTATCAGTTTTTTAAACTCCCTTCTGGTTATAAAGCGGTAATCAACTTTATCTTTTTCTCCCCTCCGCGGAGGCCGCGTTGTGGCAGAAACCGATTTAACAAGCCTTTTTTCTTTCTCAAGAAGTTCCCGGATAACCGTGGTCTTGCCGCTACCGGAAGGGGCAGAGACTACAAAGAGTGTGCCTTTCTTCATTTCTCTTTATCTTCTTTAATCCTCTCTATAATAGTCTCGGCCTGAAGGCTCGATAAAACCACGTGGTCAGAATCGGTAACCAGAAGTGTCCTCATCTTTCTGCCGTTTGTAGCGTCTATGAGTTTGTTCTTCCTTATAGCCTCTTCCCTTAATCTTTTTGAGGGAAGGCTCTGAGCATTAAGCACTGCCACCACCCTCTCAAGAACAACCACGTTGTTAAAACCAAGGTTCACGAGTTTTATAGCCATATTTTTATTCGATATTCTGCGTCTGTTCCCTGATTTTATCTATACAGGATTTTATTTCTATAACCTCTTTTGAAATTTTGAAGCTCTCTGCTTTAGAGCCTATGGTATTTATCTCCCGGTTCAACTCCTGCGCTATAAAATCAAGCTTTCTGCCCAGCTCATCCTCCTCATTCAGAATCCGCCTTAGATTTATTATATGGCTTTTAAGCCTCGTGAGCTCTTCTGAGATATCCGAATTTCTTGTGAATATCGCTACCTCTTCTTCAAGTTTTTCCTTGTTCAGGGAATCTCCGGCCGTAAATTCTTTTAGTCTCTTTGTCAGGCTGTTCTTAAAATGACGGATTACCTCCGGCTGAAACCTGTCTATCTTTTGGACAGACCTCTCTATGGAATTTATACGCTCCATAAGGTCTTTGTGGAGAAACCTGCCCTCTTTTTCTCTCATAGAGATAAGACTGTCAAGCGCCTTATCAATGGCGGATTTTATAACCGGCCATAATCTGCGCGTATCGGAATAATTTTCCCTGAATATTAACACGTTCGGCAGAGAGATTATATGAGAGATGGACGGCTCTTCTTTTAGTTTCAAATATGTTTTTAGATTTGTCAAAATCTTATGATACTGAGAGGCTAATTTTTTATTTATTATAATTTCTTTTAGATTATATGAAAATGGCTTATCGGTGGAATTTATATGGGTAAGAACAAAATTAAGCCTTCCGCGTTTTACCCGCGTCTGGATATATTCCTTTATCTGGTCTTCAAGGTCGAGTAAATTTACCGGAAGCCTTTCTGATATCTCGAAGAATCTGTGGTTAAAAGAGCGTATCTCGATTTGTATTATGCCGAATTTGCCCTTTATATATGCCTTGCCAAAACCTGTCATTGAGCGAACCAAATTGAATCTCCCGTGTTGGTTATAGAGTTGCTTGGGTTATTGCGTTATTGAATTAAACTCTATAACCCCATATTGCTTTATCTACTAAATATTGCTACTATATCAAATATTAAAAATCAAATATCAAGATGACAGAGCAAAATTCAAAATTATAGACTAAAAAATAGAGACGAAGAACAAGCAAGGTAAACTAATACAAAAGTCCTTGCAAATGTTACGTCCCAGTGGTCTTTCTCAACGAGATGATGTAACAGGATTTAATGCGTTTGTATTAATCTTTGCATTTTGCATTGTAATTTTGATTTTTGCAGTTTGATTTTTGATGTAAAGGTACCATAAAACACCTACGCCCAGGCTTTCTTTTTAACCTTTTCCTCGGTAATTATCTTGGCGGGATAAAGCTCCGTAATTATCTCATCCGGAGAAAACCACAATTTTATTTCTCGTTCCGCCTCTTCCTCGTTGGTTGAGGCATGTATCACATTTTCATAAACACCCTTTGTGGTTATCCTCCCGTATTGACCCCTTATCGAGATAGGATTTGCCTCCTCAGGATTGGTTGCGCCTGCAATCTCTCTTACCTTAGAAATAGCATCTTCCCCCCAATACACCATTGCGAGCACCTTTTTTCTATCGTGCAGTTCGCCCATAAGATATTTAATCAATTCTCCAAAGAACTGTTTATCCTTTAAATGCTTATAATGTTCTTCAGCAAATTCCTTTGAGACCCTGACCATCTTAGCCGCTATAATTTCTAATTTCGTCTCAGACAATCTGGTGAGTATATTCCCTGTGAGCGATTTAACAAGGCCGTCGGGTTTTATTAAGACCAGTGTCTGCTGTTTCATAATTCCTTATAAAATAAATAAAGGTTGCATCGATTACAACGATTTAAAATGAGATTCCAACGATTCAGAGATGAGAAATAATCGCCGTAATCTATTTTTTTAATCGCTGGAATCGTATCCTTATTTAGTTGACAAAAAATCATAATATTTGCTGCCTCATTTTACTGAAGATAGTTTTGAAACAAGCCTTTCTAAATCATCAAGCGAATAATATTCTATCTGAATATTCCCTCTCTTTGCCTTATGAAATATCCTTACCTTTGTCCCAAGGCTTCGCTGGAGTTCCTCCTCCAAGGCTATTATCTCTGGAGACTTATGAAGTTGTCTGTGGTATTTTTTGGGCGTCCTTTTGCTAACCAGTTTTTCAAGTTCCCTGACAGATAATCCCTTTTTAACTGTCCTGTTAAACAGATTCAGCCTTTGCGACTCATCTTCTATTGAGAGAAGGGCTTTCGCATGCCCCATTGAAAGCCTGCCGGAAGAAATCGCTTCTTGTATTCTTGCAGGCAGATTTAAAAGCCTTAAAATGTTGGAAATCGTTGCTCTGTCTTTAGTTACAACTTGGGCTATCTTTTCATGTGTAAAACCGAATCCTTCAATAAGCCTTGAGAAAGCCTTTGCCTCCTCAAGCGGGTTTAAGTCCTGTCTCTGTAAATTTTCGATCAATGAAAATTCCAGAAGGTCCTGTTCGTGGAAACCCCTTACAATTGCAGGTATTTCGGTAAAACCGAGTGATTTAACCGCACGAAGCCTTCTCTCGCCTGCAACAAGTTCGTAATTATCTGAATCTAAACGTGTTACGATAATAGGCTGAACCATACCCTTTGTTTTTATTGATTCAGCAAGTTCATTCAGCCTTTCTTCGTTGAAATCCTCTCTGGGTTGATATCGGTTTGGCTTTATGTGGTCAATCTTTAGGTTAACCACTCTTTCTGTCTTCTCCTGCTCTTCCTGGGGTATCAGTGCGCTTAAGCCCTTTCCAAGAGTCTTGCGTTGCATTTGTAACTCCTTAATGAGTCCACAACTTACGGAACGAACATAGTGAGTAAACGTAAGTTGTCCGGACGAATCCTTCGGCTACGCTCAGGATGGTGAGCGAAGTCGAACCATTAATCCCGAGCTTACGCCAAAAATTTCCTGCCCATAGGGCGAGGAATTTTTGGCAGTGCTTAAGCGAGGGATCTGTTATCACATAATTCCTTATGAGTCCGCCACGACTCATGGCGGACCAGTTAAACCTGCTGTAACTCTAAACCCAAAACCTCCCTTGAGAGCTCAAGATACTTTTGGGCGCCAAGGGAGGTTTTATCATACAGCAGAACGGGCTTCCCAAAGCCGGGTGCCTCGCTCAACCTGATATTTCTGGGTATAATTGTCTGATATACCTTATTCTTAAAAAACTCCCTGACCTCATTTATTACCTCATTTGTCAGGTTTGTCCTGAAATCTGCCATGGTCATAAGCACGCCCTCTATTGCAAGCGAGGGATTCAGGGAATTTTTTATTAGTTCAACCGTATTTAAGAGATGGCTTAATCCTTCGAGGGCATAGTATTCGCACTGAATCGGTATAAGCACAGAATCGCAGGCTACAAGGGCATTTACCGTGAGAAGACCTAAAGACGGCGGAGAATCAATTATTATAAAGTCAAATGTATCCTTAAGATACGAAATTGCCTCTTTAAGTATCGTTCTAGAGTTTTCATTAGAAACCAATTCTATTTCTGCGCCTGTGAGGTTAAGGTTAGAGGGGACTATGAAAAAATTTTCTATCTGGGTAGGCGTGATTAATTCATTAATAGACTTATGCCCCAGCAGGACATCGTAAATGTTTTCTTTAATACCAGATTTGTCGATACCGCAACCGCTTGTGGCATTGGCCTGAGGATCTATATCTATAAGCACGACCTTTTTGTTCGCGCAGGCAAGATATGCGGAGAGATTTATAGCGGTGGTTGTCTTGCCTACCCCGCCTTTTTGATTACAGATAGTTATAACCTTTGCCATATTTTAAAAATGTTCCACGTGGAACATTTGATTGGGGATATTATACCGATACCGCTTTTTATGTCAAGATTTTTCTTGAGATTTCAGAAAACTTGGTTTACACCACTAAAACACAAAAGTTCCGCAAAGACGCAAAATTTTTATCATCTATAAATTCTTTGCGTTTTTGTGGGATTTAGCGGTTCTGCGGTGTCAAAGGTAATTTTTCAGAGCTTTATTCTTTCAGCCGGACGGTATGCTCAAGGTAGACCAAAAGGAGGGAGATGTCGCAGGGAGAGATGCCGGATATTCTGAGGGCCTGACCAATTGAAAGGGGCTTTATCCTGTTTAATTTTTCAATTGCTTCCCTTCTTAAACCCTTTATTTTTTGATAAGGGAATTCCTCTGGGATAGTTTTATTCTCAAGTCGTTTAAGCCTTGCTATCTGGGCAAGCTGCCTGTTTAGATAACCCTCATATTTTATCTCAAATTCCACCCGGGAAACTAAATCCTCATCCATAAGTTCTAGTTTAAATTCCTCATTAATATTCAGCTCTCTTAATCTCGCCTCCGGCCTTGAGAGAAGCTGGGCAAGGGTGTTCTGCCCTTGATGCGTTTTCTTCAGATAAGGGATAAGCTTAGAGATTCGTTCTTTCCTCTTCTGGGTTCTGTCAAAAAGGGATTTTTTAATAAGCCCTGTCTCAAATCCGTAATGCATAAGGCGTTCATCTGCATTATCCTGCCTTAAGATAAGCCTGTGCTCTGCTCTTGAGGTAAACATCCTATAGGGCTCAGTTGTGCCCTTGGTAATAAGGTCGTCTATAAGCACTCCTATGTACGCCTCATCTCTTCTTAAAATTAATGGGTCCTTCCTTTTTAATTTTAATCCGGCGTTTAGGCCTGCCATTATCCCCTGGGCTGCTGCCTCTTCGTATCCGCTTGTCCCGTTAATCTGGCCTGCCAGAAAGAGATTTTCTATAAGTTTTGTCTCTAAAGAGGGCTTTAGCTGGGTAGGAAAAACAAAATCATACTCAATGGCATATCCAAAGCGCATAATCTCTGCTTCCTCTAATCCCTTAATCGTCCTTAGCATATCGGTCTGAATCTCCGGGGGAAGACTTGTGGATATGCCGTTAAGATACGCCTCATTTGTGTTTATCCCCTCGGGCTCTATAAATATCTGATGCCTTGTTCTTTCCTTAAATTTAACTACCTTATCCTCGATAGACGGGCAATAGCGCGGTCCAACGCCCTTTATCCTGCCTGCATATAGGGGCGACCTGTGTAGATTATCTAAGATAATTCTGTGGGTATTCTCGTTTGTATAGGTAATATAACAGGGTATCTGGTTAGCGGGCGGCCCTTCTGTAGAATACGAAAACGGCTGGGGTTTCTCATCCCCATATTGAACCTCTAAAGAATCCCGGCTTATGCTTTTTAAATTCACCCTTGGAGGTGTTCCTGTCTTTAGCCTGGCTGTGTTAAAGCCTATTTCCTTTAAATTAACGGCTAAGCCTGTGCTTGCAAAATCTCCCAACCTTCCACCGGCATAGGACGTCTCTCCGATGTGAATAAGGCCGTTTAAAAAGGTCCCTGTTGTTATTATAACTATATCGGAAAAAAATTCTAAGCCTGTGTCAGTTTTTACACCCCTTACCCTGCTAGCATCCAATATCAAAGATTCAACAGTCTGTTGCTTTACCTCTAAATTGGGCTGGGTTTCTATTACCCTTTTCATTTCAAATTGATACGCCTTTTTATCTGCCTGGCTGCGCGGCGCCCATACTGCAGGGCCCTTGCTTTTATTCAGCATCCTAAACTGAATCCCTGTTTTATCGATAACCCTTGCCATTTCGCCGCCTAGGGCATCAATTTCCCTTACCAGATGGCCCTTGGCAAGGCCGCCGATTGCAGGATTACAGGACATCTGGGCTATAGTATCAAGGTTCATTGTCAAAAGCAGGGTTGAAAATCCCATCCGGCTTAAGGTTAAGGCAGCCTCACAGCCAGAATGGCCTGCGCCTATAACAATCGCATCATAACCCCTGTCAGATTTAAACATACCTACTGCTTCCCGGTTGTTAATTTCGCGTCCGTCTTTAAAATCACCTTGACCTTGGCAGGCTTACTGCCCTTTTTCCCGAAAAGCCCCTTTTTCTCCTCGCAGAGGATCTTGACTATTACCTCTTTTCTGTTTACGCCCAGGGTTTTTAGGGCTATCTTTATAGCCTCCTGCCTTGTGGGCGCTTCTATCTCAACGGATCTTATTTTATTCATTGGCAATAACTGGCCTTAGGGCAATATATTGCAGTGTGGTCATAATAACCGTATTTATAAACCAGTATAGGACCAATGCTGAAGGAAGGTTGTAGAAGATTACGCCAAACATAATCGGCATTATAAAGGACAGTATTCTGGCTTGTTCGTCCTGGGTTTTTGCCATCGGATTTGCAAATTTCTGCTGAAGGAACATTGCCCCGATCATTAAAATAGGCAGGAGATTTATGCGGTTGCCGACAAACGGAAGGACAAAAGGAAGCCTGAGGCTATCGGGCATTGAAAGGTCCTTAATCCAGAGAAAGCCCGCGCCTTTAAGCTCGACCGATCTTATAATCACCTGATAAAGGGCTATAAATATGGGCATCTGTAATAACATTGGCAGGCACCCGCCGAATGGATTTACCCTGTGTTTTTTGTAAAGTTCCATCATCTCTCTGTTTAATTTATGCGGACTATCTTTATGCTCCTGGCGCAATTTCTCAAAATGGGGTTGCAGTTTTTGCATCTGCTTCATTGATTTTAAGCTCTTCAGGGACAACGGGAAAAGCGCTACGCCGGTAAGTATGGTAAGCAAGATTACGGCTATGCCGTAGTTTTTGCTTACTCTATAAAAAACCTCTAACATCCGGAGCAGGAATTTCCCTATGGGGTCGAAGAAACCAAAATTTAATATTTCGCTAAAGCCGTATTTTTTTAATTCGGATAGCTTTAATTGTCCTATATAAACCTCGTATGAAAATTCTGCTATCTCGCCGGGTTTAAGGATTATCTCTCCGCGGGAAAGGGTTGGATATACAAGTCCGGCGTCTCCTTTCTCTATCGAGACCTCTTTTATCTTCTCCTGCGGCCTAACGGCAAAGCAAAAATACCTGTTCTTAGAGGAAACCCAGTAAAATTCTCCCTTATACTGTTTTGGCTGTTTTAACCTGTGCGCGGGTTCGCGAAGGACTGAATTATTGGTTTTTATATCGAACTCGAGGAGCCTTTCGTCCTGCTTAAGTTCCGATTTTAGACTAGGCGGTCCTATAACCCTGAGCATAAACCTTTCTTCCTTGCCAGAGTCGTTTCTTAGCTTTATATCTACTTTCAGAGGTGCTGAATCTTCGGGTAACTCAAATGTCTTCTCTATAAAAATTTTCTCATTCCATACCGAATTAAAATAAACTCTGTTAGGGCCTTTTGCAAAGTTATAACTTGTTTCTGTTAAAGGATTTGCGTCAAAAAAAAGCGCAAGGCCCTTATGCTGCCCCTGTCCGGCATCAAACAATAATAATTCCTTTTCGCTTAACCCTGGTGTATTTAATTGGTATATACGTTTTATTGCGGCGCCGGAATTTGACAAGACAACTTTCGTGAATTTATTCTCTAACGCTATCTCTTTATCCGCAGGCCCTTCTAAGTCATTAGATTTCTCGCTTACAGGTGAGATTTTAGCCTCGGGCGGTTTTGTCGTGGATGTAATATTGTATGGTTTAGTCTCTGGAGATATTTTCTTATGCGGATATAATCTGTTCAGAAGATGGGGATAAAGCGTAAGCACTAACACTGAGAGGCCGATGGCTACAATAAATCTTTTTTCCATAAAATTAGTGTATGGGGTCGAACCCGCCTTTAGAGAGGGGGTTGCATCTTAAAATTCTAAATATAGCGGACGCCGATCCTCTAAAAACCCCCTTTTTTTCGATAGATTCAATTGCATATTGAGAGCAGGTCGGGTAAAATCTACAATAATGTAACATATTGTTTGAGAATATATTGCGATAAAATTTTATAAAGAAAATGGTTGTATTTTTTATGGTATAGGAAAGTATAAAAATTACCTTCTTCCTAACCACTGAAATTTCGCAAGGAAGAAGTCTTGAGGCTGCCTGTAAAAACAGGCAGCCGAAATTTCTTGTCATTTCAGGCATTTGACTCCGGAAAGAAGCTTAAGAACCTCGGATTCTACAGCGTCATACTTAAAAATATGGGAGCCTGTATCCCTTTTTAAGGCAGCGTTAAATTTTATGACGGCGACTATATCAAACCCTTCTTTAATCCTGTCTCTGTTTAATCTGAATATCTCCCTGAGCATCCTCTTTAGTCTATTTCTACCTGTGGATTTTTTGGTAACGCCCTTTGAAACGCAGACTCCAAACCTGTTGAAATCAAATGCATTTTTTAAAACTCCTATTTTCACAAATCTGCCCCTGGAGAATACTCCCTTATTGAATATCTCCTTAAAGTCCTTTCTGCTCTTTAGCCTCGCTCTCTTGGGGAAAGAATGCCTTGATAAACTCGTGTTCATAACCTTAATTAAATAAATAAGTTGCGCGCTATTTGTTAAAAGTTACACGCTCAGGCGTATCCTTCCCTTTTTGCGCCGTCTTTTAAGTACAAGCCTTCCCTGGCGGGTTGACATCCTTTTTCTAAAACCGTGCACCCTGCTTCTTCTGCGCAAGCTTTTTCTTGTCAATCTTTTTTTCATGATTTGCCTCCAGTTTATGAAGGTTGGATTATAACATAAAAATGGTTTAAGTCAAGCAATTTAACCCCGTATAGAATTTTAATGTTAATTTTTAAACCGCGGCGGAGAAAAATTCTTTGGAACCTAGCCCAATTTTTAAGATAGTGGGAATTCTTGTTAAAAAACAGTTTTTCGGGAAATCTCAAAAATTTCTTGATTTTTTCCCTGCTGCTGTTATAATTAAAAACGCTTTTAAATTTCTATTGACATTTTAGCGTATGAATGTTTAAATTAATCCTTAATTTTTTTGTGAAAAACCTGTTAATAAAATTTGATTTTTTAAAAACTCCCGCTGTAATTGTTCGCCTTAGAGCTCATAGGCTCGTCGATAAATCATAAATATATTATCATAACTTATTCAAATACATAAAATTAAGAAAAAGTTTTAGTAAATTATTTTAACAATAGTAACCCGGTTAATTTGAAATAGTTTTATATTATAAGCTCGCGCAGGGATAAGAATCTGTGAATAACTTTAGCGTTTTTGGGCAGCCTCAGGCTGATTTTGATTTTTACTTAAACCCTAAATACCTCTTTGAAAATTTCGTGGTAGGCCCCGGCAACCGCTTTGCCCACGCCGCAAGCCTTGCTGTTGCAGAATCGCCGGGGAAATCATACAATCCCCTTTTCATATACGGGGGCGTGGGATTGGGCAAGACTCATATTATGCAGGCGATAGGGCACTATATCCTTAAAAAACCCCATCCGGTTAATTTCACATATATCTCCAGCGAGAAATTTACAAATCAATTAATAAACGCTATCTCTAACCGCACTACCACAAAATTCAGGGAGAAATACAGGGCTATTGACGTGTTGCTTATCGATGATATCCATTTTCTGGGGGGGAAAGAGAGTACTCAGGAGGCATTTTTCCACATATTCAATGATTTATACGATATGCATAAACAGATAGTTATGTCGAGCGATAGGCCGCCCAAGGATATACCCTCGCTTGAGCAAAGACTGGTTTCAAGGTTTGAATGGGGGCTTGTCACAGACATACAGCCTCCTGATCTCGAAACGCGAATAGCCATATTAAAACAAAAATGCCGGGCGGAGTCGGTGAAAGTCTCCGATGAGGTAATGTATTTTATAGGAGAAAAGATAAAATCAAATATAAGAGAACTCGAGGGCGCCCTTATAAGGATAGTGGCGTATTCTTCGCTTATGAACAAGGAGGTGACATTACAGCTTGCGAATGAAATGCTTAAGGAATATCTTAAAGAGGGTCCTGCAAAGATAAGCATTGATGTAATTCAAAAAAGGGTTGCGGATTATTTTAATATTGGGCTTGCTGATATGAAGGCGCGGAAAAGAACAAAACAGCTGGCTTATCCAAGACAGATTGCTATGTATCTGACAAGAAGGTTGACAGACTATTCCCTGCCGGAAATCGGCGATTACTTTGGCGGAAAGGACCACACCACGGTCTTACACGCCTTTAAAAAGATAGACGGCTCCATAAAGAAGGACGAGAACCTTAAGCACCTGATTGAAAAATTAATCTCTGATATAAAATCCAATGAATAACCTGTGGATAAATTTTTACGTTGACAAAAATAACGCTAATCTGTAGATATGGTGGATAGAATCACGATATTGCTAACATGTTATTAACAACTCAACTACCCGTATTTAAATGTGTTATATGTTTATACACAGGTTCAACCGGCTAATTATTATTAACATTATTAATTCTAGAGATAGAAACTAATAATAATAAGGAAGGGTATATAGTTAAATTGCCAAGGAGGCTTGATTAGAATGAAATTTCAGGTTGAGAAAAGCATATTATTAAAAGCAGTCCAAAACGTGCAAAGTATTGTGTCAACAAAAAGCATACTACCTATTTTGTCAAATATTCTATTAGAACTAAAAAAAGACAAAATTACACTAATAAGTATTGATATCGACATAGGGATAGCGATTCAATCAACTATATCTGTAACCAATCCAGAGGAGGGTTCAATTACTATCCCCGCAAAAAAATTTTTTGAGATAATAAAGGAATTGCCGGAATCCGTAATATCAATAAGCGTAAAGAAAAATAATATGATAATCATCGAATGTGAAAGATGCCAATTCAAACTCCTGGGAATACCAAGGGATGAGTTTCCCAAAATACCCGATTTTTCAAAAAAGGAATATATTGCCATTGAGCAAGATAAATTAAAACATATGCTAAGCCTGACAAGTTTTGCAATGTCTGACGATGAAACCAGATATGTTCTAAATGGCGTCCTATTCGATATAAAAGAGGACAGGCTGGGGTTTGCTGCAACCGACGGCAGGAGGCTTGCTATAATTGAAGAAGAGATGAAAATTCCAAAGCCCCTCGTAAGACAGCTTATAATTCCAAGCAAGACGATTTATGAATTAAAACACATTCTTGGCGAAGAGGGTGAGGTAAGAATTTTATTCGGAGAGAATCAGTTGGCGTTTGAGCTCGACAATACAATAATAACAAGCAGGCTTATTGAAGGCGAATTCCCAAATTACGGGCAGGTTATTCCGAAAGAAGAAAAGCAGAAACTAAGGGTTAATAAAGAGGCTCTTATTTCGGCGATAAAAAGAATAAGTTTATATACTACACAGGATTCCCTCTGCGTAAGATTCGATCTATTTAAAGACAAGCTCATATTATCTAAAAACACACAGGACCTCGGCGAGGCAAAGGAGGAACTTGGAGTTTCTTACGGAGAAAAGGAGATTACCATTGGGTTTAATCCGGAATTTATTCTAGACGCGGTAAGGGAATTGTCGGAAGAAGAAGTTGTGATTGAGATAGCGGACTCAGATAAACCCGCCGTTATCAGGGAATTAAATTATATATACGTGGTTTTACCTATGCATATATCATGAAGAGCGCCGCGCCCAAGCCCATATCAAGTATAATAAACCAGGTAATAGAAAAAATTTCAAGAAGCGACAAAAAATCACCCCTTAAAATCGAGGCGGCATGGAGAAAATCGGTAAACGAAAAGATTGCAAAACACACCCTACCGGTTTCGTTCAGGAGCGGCAGGCTTGTTGTAAATGTAGATAACGCGGTATGGCTTTACCAGATGGGTTTTTTAAAAGAGGATATCCTTTCAAAGCTCAGGGATGTTTTGGGGGAGGGCGTGATAGAGGACATATATTTCAGGATGGGGAAGGTGTAGTCTTATGGCAAAAGAATCAGTTTATGATGCAAGAACAATACAGGTATTAGAAGGGATAGAGGCGGTCAGAAAAAGGCCGGCTATGTATATCGGGGATGTGTCCTTAAGGGGGCTTCATCACCTTGTCTATGAGGTGGTTGATAACAGCATAGATGAGGCCATGGCGGGATACTGCCAGAATATCGATGTAATTGTCCATATGGATAACAGCGTAACCGTAACGGATGACGGAAGGGGTATACCCGTCGATATCCATAAGACAGAGAAAAAGCCCGCTGTCGAGGTAGTTATGACAATGCTTCACGCAGGCGGTAAATTTGACCATAGGACATACAGGGTTGCCGGCGGGCTTCACGGCGTAGGGGTTTCGGTTGTAAATGCCCTGTCCGAATGGCTCGAGGTGGAGGTAAGGCGGGATGAGAAAATTTACCACCAGAGATATGAACGGGGAAAAACAAAATCAAGACTTATGGTTATAGGGAAGGCAAAAAAGACCGGCACAAAGGTTACATTTAAACCGGACAAGGAAATTTTTGGAAACAAAATAGACTTCAGCCTCGACATCCTTACAAACAGGCTCAGGGAGCTCGCCTTTTTAAACAAGGGTCTCAGGATCACCCTTAAGGATGAAAGGATAGATAAGGAAGTAGAGTTTAAATTTGCCGGAGGCATGGAATCCTTCGTAGAGTATTTAAACAGGAATAAAAACCCCCTGCATAAAAAGGTAGTATTTTTTGAAAAGGAGAAGGATAAGATAAAAGCAGAGCTTGCCATGCAGTATAACGATGGCTACGCAGAAAATATATTCAGCTATGCAAACAATATAAACACCACCGAGGGCGGCACTCATTTAAGCGGTTTTAAAAGTGCCCTCACGCGCTCTATAAATCAATACTGTAAAAATAAAAACCTGCTAAAAGAGGGCATCGACATATCCGGAGAGGATATCAGGGAGGGCCTGACAGCAGTTATAAGCGTAAAGTTGCCTGACCCGCAGTTTGAAGGACAGACAAAAACAAAGCTGGGTAATAGCGAGGTAGAGGGGCTTGTTTCCTCAATTGTAAACGAAGAATTGAGTTCGTTTTTTGAGGAGAACCCCTCTCTAGCGAATAAGATAGTTGATAAGGCGATACTTGCTGCCAGGGCAAGAGAGGCTGCCCGGAAGGCGCGCGAATTAACCAGAAGAAAGGGCGCGCTTGAGATTGATTCTCTTCCGGGGAAACTCGCCGATTGCTCAGAGCGGGACCCGGCATTGTGCGAATTATACATAGTAGAAGGCGATTCGGCCGGCGGATGTTTTTCTGGCGACGTTAAAGTAGCGCTGGCAGATGGGAGAAATCTTAGTTTTAGAGAATTGGCGAGGGAGTCGCGAGGGGGAAAAGTAAACTACTGCTATACAATAAAACATGACGGTAGTATAGGAATAGAAAAAATATTATACCCGAGGCGCACCAGAAGAAATACCAAGATAATAAGAATATGGTTAGACAACGGCGAAAAAATAGAATGTACCCCAGACCATAAGTTTATGCTGAGAGATGGTTCTTATATAGAGGCGCAAAACATTAAACCAGATATGAGCCTAATGCCATTTAGAAGAAAACTCTCCGAGATAAAAGATAGGATTACTATTCAGGGGTATGAAATGGTTTTTTCTCCAAAAATACACAAGTGGATTTTTACGCATCTCTTGAGCGACAACTATAACATAGAACGCGGATTCTATAATGAAAAAGCAGGGGCGTATAGACATCATATTGATTTTAATAAATTAAACAACAATCCTGACAATATAATTAGAATGAGTCGAGAAAAACACCTCGATGTCCACAGAGAACAAGCCGCGCTTATTTTACATAAACCAGAGGTTGTTGAGAAATGCAATAGAATAAAAAGAAGTTCAGAATATCGAAACAAGATCTCTAAAATTTTAAAAGAGAGATTCGGAACTTTATTAAGCATCAAAGCCAAAAAACAATGGGAGAATCCCGAATATAAACATTATATGGTAAGAAAATTTCGCGATTTTTATTTTAGCAATGAGGCTTATAGAAAACGTAGCCAGGAAATCCTCAATAAGTCTCAAAAAGAATACTGGGCTCACGCGGAAAATAGGAGTAAGCAAGCCAACAGGGTTAGAAATTACTTCAAGATTAACCCTGAAAGTAGAAAAGTTTTATCCGCGAAAGCTAAAGAACAATGGAGCGATAAAGAACTCTTGGCGTGGAGAAGGGGGAAGACAAGACAGCAATGGACGTTAGAATTTAGAAGAAAGAGAAAACGTGCCTATGCCAAGACGTATTTTGATGAGAGTATGAAATTTTTAAGGTTGGTTTATGAAATACATGGCGACATCAATTATTATGACCCGGACAGAAAGAAATTGCCAATAAGAAACACGAATTTACTTAAATTAAATACGCTGCTCGAAAGGTTTTTTAATAATGATATAAAAAAACTTGAAGAGGCATTAATTAATTTTAACCACAAAGCAATAAAGGCGGAAGTCTTAAATAAAGAGGTAGATGTGTATGACATTGAAGTGCCCCACACCAATAATTTTGCACTTGCAAGCGGTGTGTTTGTGCATAATAGTGCTAAACAGGGCCGCGACCGCCGCTTTCAGGCAATACTTCCCATAAAAGGGAAAATTATAAACGTAGAAAAGGCGAGGCTTGATAAGGTTCTAAGCAACGAAGAGATACGGACGATAATAACTGCCCTTGGTACAGGCGTAGGCGAGGAGTTTGATATAACAAGACTCAGGTACCACAAGGTTATAATTATGACCGATGCGGATGTGGACGGCTCGCACATACGAACGCTTCTTTTGACATTTTTTTACAGGCAGATAACGCCTCTTATCGAGCAGGGCTATGTGTATATTGCGCAGCCACCCCTGTATAAAATACAGCGCGGAAAGCATGAGCAATATGTGGACACCGAGGAAAGATTTAATGAGATACTGCTTGAACTGGGCTTGGAGGAGGCAGAGGTTACAAGGATAAAGGATAAATATATATACAGCCGCAGCCAGATAAAAGAGTTCCTGGAAGTATTGTTTGAATTAGAAAATATAGAAAAGAGCATAAATAAAAAGGGAGTAAATTTTCAAAAATACCAGCATTTAAGACATAATAAGACCAAAAAATTGCCAATTTATAGGGTAAAAGTGGAGGAAAATATCCATTTCGTATATGATGATAATGAATTGGCAAAAATTACCCGGTCTTACGAAGAAGATTTCAAGAAGAACTCAAATAAGGACAAGGAAATAAAAAATGGGAATCAAAAACCAGATATAGATATTATAGAATTTTTTGAAGCCTCAGAACTTGAGAGGTTAATCAGCCGCTTAGAAAAATTCGGTCTTGATATCAGTTCTTACGAGGCAAGCGAAGACCAGAAAGGAAAAAAACAGCCCATATTTAAGATAACATGCGCCAAGGAAAGCCTTCAGCTTTATAATCTTAAAGAACTCCTCTCTTATATAAGAATACTCGGCAAAAAGGGTATGGTTGTCCAGCGCTATAAGGGTCTTGGCGAGATGAATCCCCATCAGCTCTGGGATACTACTATGAGCCCGGAAAAGAGGTCTATCTTAAAGGTTACTATTGAAGATGCAGTGAAGGCGGATGAGATTTTTACCATACTGATGGGTGACGCAGTTGAACCAAGGAGGGAGTTTATTGAGTCCCATGCGCCGGAGGTTAAAAATCTTGATATTTAAAAAACTGCTTATAGGAATTTTTATTCTTGGAGTTCTTTTTCTAGCGCTGTTTGTGGAAATTTTATACGCTGCTAAGGCTATGCCCTCCTCAAAAGAAGGGCAGGAAATTTTCAATGAGGCAGAATCGCTTCTTCTTGTGGGAAGATACGACGAGGCTATGGCTAAATTTAAAAAGCTGCTAATAGTTGAACCTGATTTTGAGGCTACAAGTTTTTATCTGGGAGAGGCGTATCTTGGAAAGGGCTTTTTTGACGAGGCTATTTACTGGTATAAGGAGAGCCTGGAGCTAAACTCCGATAACTCGCTGGCCTGGCGCAAGATGGCGAACGCGTATGAGTTAAAAGGAGACTTAACAAACGCCGCGAAAAACTATTATATCTGCCTTCAGATTGATCCAAGAGACATAGAAGCGCAGTACGCTCTCGATGCCTTAAAAAAGAAATTGTCCGAGCAAGCCCCTAAACCCACCGGTCAGGTAAGTGTGGTGCCGACCGCGTCCAACGAGAATGAAATAAGTAATATATTTTTTTACGCCAAGTATAATCCCGGCAAATGGCGAATCGCTCTCAGCGAAAAAAGTGCCGACAATACAAGGGTTAACGTGCAGCTCGACTCTTTAAATTTAAAAGGCAAAAACAAAAAACCAGTGATTATAAACATAAAATTATACGCCGAGAGACTAAGAGATACGGCAATTTATAGCACACAATATGCGGATATGTTCGCCAACAGCCAGAAAAACCTTCAATACTACGTAATCTACAGGGAACAGCCCTTTGAAAAATTTAACGCCGTTAAGGACATCTTTTCTATGAAAAAAGAGGGAAGGCTCTTTAAGGGGATTTCAATGTTTCTGGTAAAAAACAGGGTGGGTTTTTATCTGACCTCTTTAGGTCAGGCGGAATATTACGAGGACATAAAAAACTCCTTTCAGGAATTTTTAAAGAATATTTCGCTAAATTTTTAGAACTTAGAGATTACGGGTGGAGAGAAGAAAAATAGGCTTAAGTTTTTTTATAGGGGTAGGCGTTTTTGGGTTTTTGTTCCCGTGGTTATTTTTTCTCCTCTTTAAATTCTTTGAAAGGATTTTTAATTTCACAGCATTTCCCGGGAAACCCTATAATTATATAGGTGCTTTTATCCTGATTTTTATCGGCGGCTTCTGGATGATATGGGCGACCATTTATTTAATTTATAAGGGGCGAGGTTCTCCCATAGAGGCATTCGGGAAAGCGGTAGAGCCGACCAAGAGGCTTGTTACCGCAGGCCCGTTTAAATACACCAGAAACCCTATGATGTTCGGTTTTTTTGTTATCCTTCTGGGAGAGGCAGTATTTTTTCAAACCGTGACAGGCCTTTTGCTTGTGCCCCTGATTGCGCTCGGTTTTATTATTTACTGGAAGTTCTTTGAAGAGAGGTTTCTTTTCGAAAGGTTTAAAGAGGACTACCGCGAGTATAAAATAAAAACCCCCGTGTTAATACCGCTTCCAAGTCAAATGAAGCCCATCCGCCACAGAACTTTGGCGGATGCTGGCTGAATTTGATCCTTGACAATTTTTGAGTCTATGGTTAATTTCGATACCAACCCACATTTCAAAAATTGTCAAGGATTTAATTCGCAGACGCTCCGAAGCTTCGGAGCTACAATTTATGTTCCTCTGAAATCCAAAGGATTTCGAGGACTTAATCCCGGAAATTCTTCCGAATTTCTCGGGGCGCTCACGCTCCATAAATTCTCTGCTCATTAAAGGAGAACTTAAAATGTACGCCAGAGACGAAAAGATAATTCCTGTCCACATCGAAGACGAAATGCAGAATTCCTATATAGATTACGCTATGAGCGTAATCGTAGGAAGGGCTCTGCCTGATGCGCGGGACGGCTTAAAACCCGTGCACAGAAGGATTATATATGCTATGAACGAACTCGGGCTTGAACACACAAAGCCGTATAAAAAATCTGCAAGGATAGTAGGAGAGGTTTTAGGCAAATACCATCCTCACGGGGATGTGGCGGTATATGATGCCCTCGTAAGGATGGTGCAGAATTTTTCCCTCAGGTATCCCCTGATAGACGGCCAGGGAAACTTCGGCTCTGTTGACGGCGATGCGCCTGCGGCTATGCGCTATACCGAGGCAAGGCTGTCCGCGATAACCGATGAGTTGATAAGGGATATAGATAAAGAAACAGTCAACTTTGTGCCTAACTTTGACGACTCCCTGAGCGAGCCCTCTGTTTTACCCTCAAGGCTTCCCAATCTTATCTTAAACGGCTCAAGCGGCATAGCAGTGGGTATGGCAACCAACATACCCCCGCATAATTTAGCAGAGGTAGCAGATGCGATAGTTATGCTGATTGATGAATCCGATTGCGAAATAAAAGACCTGATGAAAATAATAAAGGGTCCCGATTTTCCCACAGGCGGTATTATTTGCGGCAGGGATGGGATAAGGGATGCCTATTTAACGGGGAGGGGCCTTCTGAAGATACGCGCAAGGGCTGCTATAGAGACACAAAAACAGGGCAAAGAAGCCATAATAATTTCCGAAATCCCATATCAGGTAAACAAGGCAAACCTTATCGAGTCCATTGCAAGGCTTGTGCAGGAGAAAAAACTCGAGGGTATATCCGATTTAAGAGACGAATCAGACAAGGACGGAATGAGGATAGTTATTGAGTTAAAACGGGACGCCAACGCCCAGATAATTTTAAATCAGTTATATAAACATTCCCAGCTGGAAGAGACCTTCGGGGTGATAATGCTTGCCCTTGTAGACAGTAGGCCGCGTATCCTAAATTTAAAGCAGATACTTCAGGTTTACATTGACCACAGGAAGGATATTATTATAAGGCGGACAAAGTTCGAGCTTAAAAAGGCGCAGGACAGAGCCCATATACTCGAAGGCCTTAAGATAGCCTTAAGCAATCTGGACAAAATAATAAAACTTATAAGGAAGTCCAAGGATCCTCATACAGCTAAACAGGATCTTGTAAAGGAATTTTCTCTTTCAGAGAAACAGGCGCAGGCAATTTTAGAGATGCAGCTTCAGAGGCTTACAAATCTTGAAAGGGAGAAGATAGATAATGAATATCTCGAATTAATAAAAAAGATAGAATATTATAAGAGCGTCCTTGCTTCAGAGAAAAAGGTGCTGGGCATAATAAAAGAGGAGCTCGAAGAGATAAAAAAACAATACCAAGATGAAAGAAGAACAGAGATAATAGGCGAGGTAGCAGAACTTGAGATAGAGGACCTGATAGCCGAGGAGGATATGGTAATAACCATAAGCCACTCCGGCTATATAAAACGCATCCCGGTAAGCGCATACAGGAGGCAAAGGCGCGGCGGCAGCGGCGTGACGGGCGCGGATTTAAAGGAAGAAGATTTTATTGAACATTTGTTTATCGCGTCTACTCATGAATATATATTATTCTTTACCGATAAAGGGAGGGTGCACTGGCTTAAGGTTCACGAGATACCCCAGGCAAGCCGCATAGCAAAAGGGAAGGCCATAATAAATATTCTTGGGCTTTCGCAGAATGAAAAGGTTTCAGCCTTTGTGCCGGTAAAGGAATTTAAAGAGGGGAATTTTGTGGTGCTTGCCACAAGTCAGGGCAATATCAAGAAGACAGATCTTTCAGCTTTCAGCCATCCGAGAAAGGCAGGGATAATCGCTTTAACCCTAGAAAAGGATGACGAGTTAATAGGAACAGAGCTTACCGACGGCTCAAAGGAACTGGTGCTTGCCACAAGGCTTGGCAAGATAATACGGTTTAAAGAATCACAGGTAAGGGATATGGGTAGAGCCGCCAAGGGCGTAAGAGGGATAAGAATTGATAAAAAAGACAGGGTAATCGCAATGGAGGTTGTGAAGCCCGATGCCACAGTGCTTACTGTAACCTCCAAGGGTTTTGGTAAGAGGACAAAGTTGGCTCAATACAGGTTGCAGGCGCGCGGCGGCAAGGGCATAATAAATATAAAACTCACGAGCCGAAACGGCGAGGCGGTTGGTCTAAAGATAGTTACAGATAAAGACGAGTTTATGCTAATCACAGAGGCGGGTATGATTGTCAGGTGCCCCGTAAAAGACGTAAAAACAACAGGAAGAAATTCCCAGGGCGTGCATATCATCAGGCTTGATGATAAGGATAAGGTCTCTTGTGTTGCAAGGGTTGTGGTTGAGGAAGAGGCAGGGGTAGAAGAGGTAGATACGCAGCAAAAACAACCCCCTGCCCAGGAAAAGAAACAGGTATCCGGGGAAATCAAAAAGGAAGAACCTCCAGGTAAAACACAGTCCATTCAAAAAAAGGCGATATCAAAAGAGGTTAAAAAAAATAAAGTAGCAAAAAAACAAGAAAAAGCAAAAAGAGGAAGACCGAAAAAGAAGAAATAGCTTTTAATACGAACACATTAAATCTTATTACAGTATAATACAGATTAGCACGAGATAAATGCTGCAAGATTAGCGCAGATAGCGACGAGAAAAATCTGTGCCCATCTGTTTCTTTTAATCTGCGTTCATCTGTGGAATGTAAATTTATTTATTTCGTTTGTATTAGTTGTAGTGTCCCCATCGTCTAGAGGCCTAGGACAAGAGCTTTTCAAGCTCTCGGCAGGGGTTCGAATCCCCTTGGGGACGCCAACCTTCGCCAATGCTTAGAAGCTTCATAGAAGCAGGTTACGGATGGCACGCCAACCTTCGTTAGTATTGGCTATGCTAAAGAAGCAAGCCTGCTCACCGTAGTTAAGGCTTGGGATGAGAACCCAAAAGCGGTCACCTCTAATTTTTGAGAAATAGAAACGCCCCTCTTTTCTTAAAGTGGGCAAAGTGAATTTGAGAAGTTGTATAAGATTTCAAATTGCTCCTTTACATTTTTGTATTAATCAGATATAATTATAAAAAATAAATAAAATGAGCCTACCAAATAAAATCAGTCCGTGCCCCATATCAGAAGCAATCGTAGAAATAAGGTTTGATTCTTCTTTCCCGCCAGATGCAATTTATGGCGTTGTTTATAATGCATTCAAAGAAAACTTTCCAAAACCCCAAAATTTGCCAATTTTACAAATTCCAGAACCAATACGCCTCCAAGACCCCGCGCTGCGCTTCAAGCCTTATTATAAATTAACTAATAGTGGTTTTATTTTTCAAATAGGTCCTAAAGTTTGCACTTTATCAAGCATAAAAGAATATGCGGGGTGGACAGCATTTTTAGTAAAAATTAGAGATTCTTTTAAGCGCTTATTCGATTTAGAAATAATCGATAAGGTCACAAGACTCGGCATAAGGTATATTAATTTCTTTGAGGCCGATGATATATTCGACAAAGTTAATTTAAAAATATCAATGGGTTCTGAGCCTTTCCAAAGCGAGCACACAATTATTAGAACATCTATTAAATCCGGAGAGTTTATTAGCAATTTACAAATCTCTAATAAGGTAATTTTAAATCAGGGCGGTAAAAATCAAGAAGGCTCGATAATTGATATAGATGTTGTCGCAATTGATATTCCACAAGAAGATATAAAGAACAAAATAATAGAATTGGTTGAAAAAGGCCATTACGAAGAAAAAAAGTTATTTTTTAGTTTGCTCGAAAAAAGTTTTTTAGCAACACTTAATCCCGAATATTAAAATGCCTACTACTGAAGCAATAGCATATTATACAATTTTGCCAAGAACAAACGCAAAAAATGCCTATACCGTTTTTGATAGAGAGGCTAATAAAATCTCTGACCAAGAATATGAATTCGAGAAATTAATCGAATCTCTCAAATATTCTTGGGAAGATACCTTCTCTGGCAAAAACATATTTGCCTCTCCCTTTGATGAAATAGACAAGTATAATATAATACATCATTTTGCGGATAATCTTCTAAAAGAATTACAAGATATCGATCCATCCTTTGCGGATGTAATCAATGAGGATTTCTGGGGTTTGATATGATTCCTTTCGAGGATATCAAAATTTTCCTGCCAAAATATCTCTCGCCAGATTCTGAAGAAAACCTTTTCGCAGCGCTAAATGAATTCCCTCAAAATTTAGACAGTAGGCTATATACTTCTTATCATAAAGACGACCCTATGATTTTTCAAGGAGATGGTTTTAAGAATTTTTTGGTTATTAATTTCCCAAATCCTAAAATAGATACCGCACCTGTTATGATATTATCTAACAGTTGTGATATGAATCCAGTTAACGATAGATTTTTTGATTCAAATATTTGCTATGCCCCCATATTTAAACTTAACAAATACAAAGAGAGTTTGTTAAAAAGAGGGAAGGACAAAAATAAAGTAGAAGGGCATATAAGCGAAATCGCACGGCAAAGGATAGCCCAAATATTTTATTTACCAAAGAATGATAAAATAGAAGAAGATTCATTTATTTTTTTCGGTAAGATTATAAGCTCTCCAACTACGTGTATTCCCAAAAGTCAGTTAAAAGATATTCGGTTGTTTACTTTGAGTAACTACGGCTTATATTTATTTTTATTTAAACTATCAATCCATTTTACCAGAATTAGAGAAAACGTAGACAGGGATAAATAGGTTTTTTATGAAATAAGAAGCACGGTTCTATTTTTCTTCCCCCTAAGAATTGCGCGTGACACGACGTTCAAATCCCCTTGGGGACACTTTTTTATCCGCCAACAATATTCTAGGCGGATAAGAACCTTTCTATGGAAGCACCAATCAAAATAGCCTACACTTTTGGCATGGGGTTGGGATAGATGGATTTTTTGACAGAAAATAATTGACAAAAGAAAACTTTTATGCTAAAAATAAACCAACAATTGAATAAAAGGTGGTATGTTTCGAAGGGGGAACTGCCACGTGGCGCAAGCCATCCCGAGAGCAATCGAGGGATAAAATAATTAAAACCTTCGCTTAAAAGGCGAAGGTTTTTTGTTTATAGAAAAAGAAATGACAGAAGAAGCAATATCCTTAAGTCATGAGATTGTTTCAAAGCAAGGCTTAAGATACCCTACAGATTTCCTCAATAAAATTATCTGCGGTGATTCGTTGGGATTAATCAAGATTATTCCTGAGCGAGAAATTGATTGTATATTAACTGATCCACCATATGGTTTAAATAAAAACGGCATAAAAAATGATAGGGATTTAAGTTTATTCTATAATATTCTACCGGATTGCTATAGAGTTTTAAAAGATGACAGTTTTTTCGTTACTTTTTTCAGCACAAAATATCTTCCCGAATTATTTAAAAACAACCCATTTACTTATTTTTGGCAATTTGTGTTATATTGTCCAGAAGGAAGCGTTAATTCTCCGATAGGGTGGACAAAATATATGTCGTGCTTCGTTTTCAAGAAAGGACAGCCAAAATTAGCGAAGCGGAAAACCGATATATTCAAAGATACTCCAGGAAAAATGGTAGAGCCAGATGAAGGGTTTATAGACCACCCTACGCCAAAGCCAAAACATTTTGTGAGAGAAATTTTAGAGATGACCACCAAAGAAAATGATATTATTTTGGATCCTTTTATTGGAAGCGGCTCTACGGCGGTGGCGTGTAAACAAATAAACCGACGCTTTATTGGTTTTGAAATAAACAAGGAGTATCGCTTATTAGCCAATAAAAGATTATCAAAGCCTTAAGAATAAAATACGCTTTATATTTTGACTTAAGGAGACATAATGGAATATTCTGCTAAAGAAAAAAGCATTTTGGTGGTTATCCCAGCGGCTAATTCTGGAAAATATAGATTCAAAAAGAGAAAGAATAGGCTTGATTTCGGAGAGACGTTCTCAACAAGAGAATGCCATTTTGACGAACAAGTATATTTAGAGTGGCAGATAGGTTACGACGTTCCAGTAAAAGAGGTTGAGTCTGGAGAAGAAAAAACAAAATTAAACAAAAAATCTTTCATTGGGAGTAATGGCAAACGTAAATTTCCCTACGAGCTATCCGAAATTATCTATACTTCCATTGAACTAGGTCTTATTAGCAAAAAAGATATCGAGAGCCTACTTAAAGAAATAAACGCATATCGTCATTTCATCGACGAAAAAGCCATTAGCGTAGAGCATCATGCGAAGCTTGTTATCAACGGAATCAATTTTGAAGAGACGAGTATCAAATTGCCAACGCTTTTTATGGTTGAAACTATTGATCAGACCCAAATAGAAGTTTCTATTCAGAAGCAACAGTATGCTTCTGGCGTCCAACCGATGGTTTATTTCTGCATACCGTTAAAATCATTCAAAAATTTCTCTTCTATTTTAGGGAGATCATCTTCTCGGTCGGATAAGCTGACATATGTTATCGACAGCAGAAATATTCAAAATCTGATGGCATTAATGAAAATTTTCGGCATGGCTTCAAAACGTCACAATCATGATGTCGTCGAAATTCTTAAAACGTTAATAGAGATAATCGAGTGATTATAATGAATGTTCATAAAGCAGAGCATTTGTCCAAAGATAAACAAGTTCGATTAGGTGGATACTATACTCCAGAAAAGTTAGTGGGCATGGTTTATAATTTTATTCAACCGTATTTGATAAACAGAAATAACAAAATCATAATTTTTGATAGTGCGGGTGGGTGCGGTGCTTTCTTGATCAGTATCAATGGCTACGACTATAGGATAGCTGATTATGATGCTAAAGCGTGCGAGTTTTTAAAAACCCGGTTTGATAGAAACAAGATATTTCGCACAAATTCTTTAATTGATGTTAAAAGAGATAAATACGCCATACCATCCGATGCATTCTTGGTTATGGTGGGGAACCCTCCTTATAACGATACCACTTCGGAGTTCAGGAGCGGAGAAAAAGGCAGGAATTTATGTGACAACGATTTGCGCGATAGAGACTTAGGGATTTCCTTCTTACGGTCTTATGACAAGCTAAATGCAGATATAGTCTGTGTCTTGCATCCGTTGTCATATTTGATAAAGGAGGCTAATTTTAAACGCTTGCGAGATTTCAAAGAGAAGTATAGATTAGTCCGAGCAGAAATTTTTTCGAGTGCACTAT
This sequence comes from uncultured Planctomycetia bacterium, assembly GCA_964506845.1. Classification (GTDB taxonomy): domain Bacteria; phylum Omnitrophota; class Gorgyraeia; order VGKN01; family VGKN01; genus CAZDNS01. The sequence goes on from CAZDNS010000007.1 coordinate 31,336, forward strand.
TCTCCGGGACTGGCTACGGCAAGTTTCCCGTATTGGTCGCTCTTTATGAGCGCAATGCAAAGGGAATGACATATGATTATGTTCGAAAGTTCAGATTCAACATAATGGATAGCAACCGGTTTTTTGTTTTAGCAGACTATAAAACTACGGATGGTTATATTAATAAATATCCTCCTCGCAAAGATGATATAAAAAGATCACCTATAGGAATATATTATTACACTTTCCGCGACCTAAATTCTCTAAAAAAGAACACATCTTTTATGGCTAAACAGCATTACAACGGTATCGTTGTAACAGTAGAAAATTTTTATAAGTATTCGTATCTCTACTCTTTAAAAAGTCTATTTAACCCTAAAGATTTATGGTTATATGGGAATTTGTCACCTCTTGTTGACGTCCAAGAATTAGAGCGGGAGAAGGAGCTTTATGTGTCTTACACGATTAAAACCAATCGAATTTTTAGAGAAATCGAAAATTCTATTCCCAAAAAAATAGCAAATTTCTATAATGTCCAAATTGATAATAGCGATATTGATAAGATTGAAAAGACAATTAGAAACAGGCTAGACAAGTTGGTTTAGTCGCACGAATGAAGAACAATAAAGGATGGTTCTAATTTGTAGGATTAGCCGCTTCTAATTATTGAAAAATAGAAACGTTCTAATTTTGACTAAAAGTCTAGAGACGATAGTCTACAAAAATATGGGTATTTACGAAAACTCTATTTACAACTGTAACCTAAACAAGAGAGAGAACGGATAAGATGAGGGCGATAAATCGCAGGTGGGATGATTCGCTTGTCTATGTGGGGCTTTGTATACTGACGCTTGGTGCGGCTTTCTTTATAAGAGTTATAATAACAATGGCTATACGTTGCGCATTCGAGAATGAGGAAATAAAAAAGAAAACTCACGCAGGATCTCCGCCGGACCCATCAAAAGAGATCGTATTAAATAAAAAAGAGGCAGAGAAACTAAAGAAAGATCACGTTCTGAAGGTATTTATTAAAGACAGCATCTGGATTTGTCCGAGCTGCTCTGATAGAAATCGAGACATATATGATGTCTGCTGGAAATGTGGACAAGAAGTAGATAAAATAGACAGAAGCGATTCTAATGAATAGCAAAAGCTCGAACTTACTTGAGGTCTTACCTAGGCCAACCAAGGCGGGACGCCAAGCTTCGGTTGGCTGTCCGCCATAGCGCTAGCGAAGGCTGGCGCTTTTTTATTCCAGTCATTGAATTTACTATATCGATAGTATATACTTTAAATTAGAGGGTATTAGATGAAAAAGAAGGGAGGTGAAATGCGATGGCTAAGAAAAGATTTTCTAAATACCAATGGATTATGGCTATGGCGATGATTTCTATTATGGCTTTTTTTATAGCGGGTTGTGCAAGGCCCAAGGGCGCAGAAAAACATATCCCGGGAGAGGTTTTAGTACAGTTTAAGGAAGGCTTAAGCCAAGACAAAATTGACAGCATAATATCGTCAGTTGGCGCAACAGTCAAAGATACCATAAAACAGCAGAACGTTTATGTGCTCTCATTTCCTAAAAATGTATCAGCTGTCAATATGGCAGAGCGCCTTAAGGCTACTGAAGGCGTGAAATGGGCAGAACCCAATTATCTGCAAGAGGTTTTTTTCTTCCCGGTAAATGAGGCATACGCGGAAGAATATGACATAGGAATTCCTACTCCCAGCGCGCCGTCCGGTAAGCCCATAATCGTAGCGGTAATAGATACAGGGGTAAACGCAGGAAATCCTAGCCTGGCAGGCAAGGTTACAGAAGGTTTTAACTTTTATAATAATACCACTGATGCCAATGGCTCTGCCAAGGGAACAGGCTGGCACGGGACAGCTGTGGCAGGCGAGGTTATAGAAGGTTCTGGCGGCGCAAATATCCAGATTATGCCCTTACAGGTTAATGACGGCGAAAGCAGGTATCTTTCTTCAAGCGCAATACTGAAGGCAATCTATTATGCGGCTGATAACGGCGCCTCTGTTATAAATATGAGTTTTGGCTCAACCGCTTATTCACCCTTAATGCAGCAGGCAATAGATTACGCAACCAGTAAAGGCGTAGTTATGGTTGCTGCTGCAGGGAATAACGGCTCAAGTGGTCTTTATTATCCTGCCGCATATAATAACGTGATAGCGGTAGGCGCTACGAACGCGCAGGGTGTGCTTGCAGGATTTTCTAATTATGGCAGTTATGTAGATTTGATAGCGCCCGGCTGGAATTCAAAGGTATTGGCATATAACGGCGGAGAGATGACATCAAACGGGACCTCTTTTGCCTCTCCATTTATTGCCGGCATAGCCGCACTTCTTAAGGCGTATTTTCCGAACCTCTTGCCGCATGAGATTGAGGCAGAGTTAAAAGCCTTAGCGCAGAATAAGGACGGTCTGAATCCTTTTAAAGTCGGCATGCTCGGCGCAGGATTCCTGGGTTTTGAAGAAGTGGCGAGGCTTGCCAAGGCGCTTAAGGACGGTGTTTACAGGCTTGCCTCAAAGCTCGGATTAGGGGAAAGAGCTGGTTCAGGCGCTGGATCCGGGGAGCGCTGGCTAATAAGAGGTAAGGCGCATCAGGGGACGTATATCATAACGCCTGACGGAGAGCTGGTTAAGAAGTGAAAACAGGTTTCACGTTAATAGAGCTTATGATTGTGGTAGCGATAATAGCGCTTATTGCCGCTATAGCGCTGCCCAGTTTTCAGAGAACCAGAGAGGATGCCCAGGACAGGGCAATGGAAGCAGAGATGTCTTCTATATACAAGGCAATGGTGGAATACGCTGCTGTAAACGAAGGTAGGCTTCCTGGCACCTATGAAGAACTAAGGCCCTTTATAGAGGTGCCTGATTTTGAAGAAAAATACGAGATAAATCCCAACCCCTTAGAGGAATAAAAAACCCTGTACCGTATGGCACAGGGTTTTTTATATATAACGATGCAACCCTACCTCTTTGTGTGCCTTCTTAAAGAAACAGTCTCGCAACAAAAAACAGGAAGCATCGTCCACCACCCACCAATACACATAGGTTCAAAGCTGCATATACTACAGCTTCTTTTTTTCTGCAGCCTCTTCATTTAAACCACCCCCTTAATTAGCAATTAGTAGTTCGACTTCGTCCCTCGACGCGTTTCACTTGCTCGGGATAACCCTGAGCGGAGTCGAAGGGCTCACCATCCTGAGCATAAGTCGAAGGACAAATAGCGCGTAGCAGAAAACCCGCTACATACTAACTAATATTAACCACAGCAAGACGCAACCTTTTTAACACTCTTTTTATATAACCTTCCCTCCAGGGGAAGCCCTGCCTCTTTGTAGTCTTTAATGCCGCCCTTATAATCAAGCACATTTGTAAAGCCTAAAGAAACAAGCTTCTCTGCTGCATTTGTGCTGGCAGAGCATTCGAAACTCGCGCAGTAAACTACAATCTGCTCTTCCTTCTTCAGAAGTTTTGGAGCGATTTTTTCTATCTCCTGAAGAGGGATTGAGATTGCGCCTTTGATGTGTTCATCCCTGTAGTGCTCCTTGCTTAAAACATCCACTATTTTTAAATCCTTGTTTGTCTTAATCAGTTCCAATAATTCGTCCCGCGTTATTTTTTTGAACATATAAATCACCCCTTCTCTCTATTTATTTGAGGGGCCGGGAGATTTTCCGCTACCCCTCATCCCGAGCGAAGCGAGGGATCTCAAAGATCCTTCGGTCTTACAACCTCAGGATGAGCCCTCGCTAAATATAAAAGACTCTCTAAGGGCTCATTTATTTGATGCGGATAGGGTTAAAAAGTTTCGAATATTTTAGCGGTAAATAAAACTTTCTACCTTCTCTTTCAGGGCAGGCGGTATATCCTTGCACTGGAGGGCGTTTGTTATTTTTAAGGCGTCCCGGTAGGAGTTTAAAAAGTCGTTACATTCCGAGCAATCTTTTATATGAGATTTAAAATAGGTTTTTTGCTTTTTTTGTAGTTCGTCATAAACATATTTATTAACAAAACCCGTATATATTGAACATCTTTTCTCTAAAGAAGAAGGGGTTTGGGCTTTTTTATCTTTCATATAATCAAGCACAGCTGTTTTTATTATTAGCCTTGCCCTGCGTAGCCTTGTCTTAAAGGAATTAAGTTTCAGGTTCAGGATTTTAGAGGCCTCCTTATCAGAAAAGCCCTCCACCTCTTTTAGTAAAATAGCAAGCCTGTATTTTATAGGCATCTCCTTAAGGGTGTTCTGGAGCCTGTCGCCAAATTCTTTCTGTACTGTCTCCTCGTCAGGCAAAAGGCTTTTGTCCCTGAGAGATGAGAGATAACCGTATCTTTCGTTATCCCGCTCGACATCAAACACAGGCTCATAGCGTTTCCTGGAGCGAATTTTCATAAGCGCCTCGTTAAGGGCTATTTTATATATCCAGCTTGAAAGCCTTGCCTTTCCCTTGAAATTAGAAATGTTTTCTATTATTTTTAAGAAAACCGCCTGGAGGACATCCTCCGCGTCTTTTTCATTTTTCAGCATAGTTATGGCAAGCCTGTAAATTTTGTCTTTGTATTCCTCGAAAATCCTTGAAATATCGGGATATTTTTTCATATGAAGTGATATTTTGTGAGGGGCCAGGATGTTTTCTATATGCTTCTCCAGCCCTCATTCTGACTCTGAATGAAGCGAAGAGGGAGAATCTCACTATGAGATCCTTCAGCCCTTTGGGCTTCAGGATGAGCGCTCGGGGAAAAAATAAGAAAACCCCCCACGCACTCATTTTATAGAATTCTGATAAAAAATCAAATAAAAAAGCCCCGAATAAAATTCGGGGCTTTTAGTTGGCTTGTTTAGGTTACTTTGATATTCTTGTTACCTTTGAAGCCTGCTCTCCTTTTGGCCCAGTTGTAATCTCAAATTCTACTGCGTCGCCTTCATTCAGGGATTTGTATCCGTCGCCTTCAACTGCGCTGAAGTGGACGAACACGTCCTTACCCGTCTCTGAAGCGATAAAGCCGTAGCCCTTTTGATTGCTGAACCACTTTACCGTTCCCTTAGGCATTACTACACCTCCTTACTTTACTTTTGTTACGCGGTATAATTAGCCAATAAAAAACGCAAGGTATATAGCCTTTCTTCCCTGCGTAATTAAGTACTAAGTATACCATTTCCAAAACGAAAAAAGATTACCACTTCTACAAATATTTGTCAAGGAAAATTTTAAAATATTTGAGCACTCTAACAGACGAAGAAAACTCACCGACTGCTCATTTAATTCCTTGATAATTAATAAGGGTTGTGTTATTTTTATAAATATGGCTGAAAGGGAGTTTTCTAGCGGCGGAATTGTGGTGAAGAAAATAGAGGAAGGCTTAAAAATCCTGCTTATAAAGGACGGCTATGGGAGGTGGACCTGGCCCAAGGGGAATATAGAGAAGGGCGAATCCTTTGAAGGTGCGGCCAAGAGAGAGATACGCGAAGAGGTCGGGCTAACCCGAATAGAGACAGTCAGGAAACTCGACAAGATACAGTACTTTTATAGATTAGAGGGAAAGCTTATTTTTAAGACCGTGTATCTATTTTTATTTGAGGCAAGAGGCGATGAAAAGCTTATTCCCCTGAAGAAAGAAATAAAAGAGGCCAAATGGTTTGACCCGGAGTCTGCTATAAGTACAATTGAATACAGGGGCGCGAAGGAGATTCTAAAGAAAGCCATAGAGGGTTTTAAGGGTTCGATGAAATGAAGGATGCACTGGAACTTATCAAAACCAGAAGAAGTATAAGGCGATATTCGGATAAGGAAATTTCAGACGAAACAATACAGGATATACTTGAAGCAGCCAGATGGGCTCCGTCCGGCATTAACAACCAACCCTGGCGTTTTGCGGTAGTTAAAGACGAAGAGAAAAAGAAAACCCTGGCAGGATTTACCAAGTATAGCAAGACCATAAAAGATTCAAAGATCGCTGTATGCGTATTTTTAGATAAAAATTCTTCATATCATAGAGAGAAGGATATTCTGGGCATAGGCGCCTGTGTCCAGAATATGCTTCTATATGCCCACTCTCTTGGCATAGGTTCCTGCTGGATGGGAGAGATATTAAATAAAAAAGAGGAATTAAGGAAATCTCTGGAGTTACCAGACCAATATGAGCTTATGGCGGTTATAACGCTTGGCGAACCTTCAGAAAGCCCTAAATCTTCGAGGAGAACGCTGAGCGAGCTTATTCTTAAAAGGACTTAAAAACTTATGGGCATGCAGATATGGTTAGTTTAAGGGAAGTTTTCAGGGATTTTTTTGTCCAAAACCTGGACGTGGTTTTTCTGATTTACGGGTTGAGCTTCGTAATTATGGGTATATCTATCCTTGCCCAGCCGCGCCGCGAGAGTGTTTATAAATTATCAAATATCATCTGGATATTGGCATATTTCGGGATAATCCACGGCATAAACGAGTGGCTGCGTATGGTCAGCATAGTCCAGATTAGCGAAGAATACACAAGCCGCGCCTCTTATGCGTTAGAGGTAATGCAGTTTGCCCTGCTCGTCATATCATATATATTCTTATTTGAGTTCGGACGCAGGCTCGTGCTTTTAAGCCTTAATAAAAAGATTTTTGGCAAGTGGCTCACGGTATTTTTTTGCGCCTGCACTATGATGCCTGCCTTTACGTATAAACAGGACTGGAATATCTGGCCCGGTTATTTTCTGGGGTTTCCGGGCGGGGTGTTGTCGGCATTTGGTTTTATCCGGTATTATTATAATAATAAGGTTGTCTTAAAAAAAATCAACATCCATTCCTTTTTTTTAATAGCAGCGGTTTCGATATGTATTTACGGTATGCTAAGGGGCATAGTTGTCCCAATAGGAGATTTTTTCCCGGCAGCGGTTATTAATACCGATTCCTTTCTGGATAAATTTGGCATTCCGGTGCAGGTGCCTTGCGCCGTTTGCGCTGTTTTTTTGGCATGGGCTGTCTGGAACATATTGGGCATATTTAACTGGGAAATCAAACAGAGTTTAAAGACAAGCCTAGAAGAAGTTAGTTCGGCAAAGGCCAACCTGGATAGTATTATTAACTCCATGACAGATGGCCTGATTATTGTAACCGTGGATGGCAGGATAAAAAGGGTTAATCCCGCAACTACAGCATTATTAGGTTATAAAGAAGAGAAACTTATTGATAAGCCGATCTCCAGCGTCTTTATGACGGAAGGCTCGATGTTTAGTAATGAGAGGCTTGTGGAGTTGATTGAAAAGGGGACCTTAAGAAGCTATGAAATGGCTTGCAAAACGGAAAACGGTAATTTAATCCCTGTTATTTTTTCTGCCTCTCGGGTGATAGGTAATGATGGAAGAGTCGAAGGAATAGTCGCGATAATTAAGGATATAACCGAACGTAAGCATGCAGAAGAATCGCTAAAGAATGCTTATAAACAACTCAAACTTTACCAGTCTCATCTTATTGAAGCAGAAAAGATGGACACGGTTGGCAGGCTTGCAAGCGGAGTCGCCCATGAGGTAAAAAATCCACTGGCTATTATACTTCAAGGGATAGAATATCTTTCTAAAATGACAACCCCGGACAAAAAGGATGTCTCATTGGCGTTAAGGTCTGTAAATGACGCTATTTTAAGGGCGGATAAGGTAATCAAGGGATTATTGGATTTTTCTGCTATGTCAGAGATGAATATAGTGCAGGAGGATATAAATCTAATTATCGAGAATTCCCTGCTCCTTGTAAAAAATTATATTACACGCCATAAGATTGAAGTGGTAATGAATCTCAGGAAGGATACCCCACCCGTTAACATAGATAAAAATAAAATTGAGCAGGTACTTGTAAATCTTTTTATGAATGCTATTGATGTTATGCCTGACGGAGGAAGGCTGACCATAAGGACATACGCTAAGGAATTAACCGAAATAGAAGATGGCGCAGGCACAAGGAGGGAGGATATATTCAGGGTAGGAGAAAAAGCGGTGATTGCCGAAATCGAGGATTCGGGCCCAGGCATCCCGGAAGGCGTTTTAAAGAAGATATTCGATCCCTTTTTTACCACAAAGCGCGACAAGGGGGGGACGGGTTTAGGGCTATCCATAGCGAGGAATATAATGGATATGCACAAGGGGAAGATAAAGATTGAGAATAAGAAGGAGGGGAGCGGAACAAAAGCCACCTTAATATTTAAAATAAAAACATAGGGCGTCACAAAAACGCCGCCCTTGATTACGGAGATTAAAAAGCAGATTACAGAGATTAAGACTCAACGAGAAATCGCTGTAATCTTTTTAAAATCGCTGTAATCAACAGCCCAAAACAGAATTTTGTGAAGGGCTGCAAAAACAAAAAAGGGGGAATAGATGGAGAAGAAAAAGATACTTATTATCGATGACGAGGTAGACCTGACGCAAATGGTAAGATTGAACTTAGAAGCGACCGGCAAATACGACGTATTTATAGAAAATAATGGCTCGCGCGCTATCTGGGCGTTTAAGCCGGATATGGTATTTCTAGATATCGTAATGCCGGATGCAGACGGCACAAACGTTGTCCAGCAGATTAAGGAAGAAGAGGACATCAAAGATATCCCTGTGGTATTTTTAACCGCGCTGGTAAAGAAAGAAGAGATAAGGGAAGACTCTACCAAGACCATAGGTAGTTACACCTTTCTCGCCAAACCCGTAAGCACAAAAGAACTTATCGAGTGTATAGAGAAAAATATAGGGTAAGCCTCGAGCGTTGCTAGTATATCCAACTACAATATACTGCTTTTGTAAGCCAATCTCTAATAACCGTTAACCCTTTTCCTCTCCAAGTCATTTTATCTTGACTCTTTTTATTTTTTAGGTATAATCATTCCACGTTAGAGCCAGATTAGTAAAACAAGAAACAATCCACGTAAGAACAACTTACCCCGCCTCGAATGTTCGGGGCTCCCTGACTGCCCTGACTGCCGTCAGGCAGGCGTCAGGCAGGCATAAGTTGTATCTCAATTAAAAGGGAGTAACCGCCCAAAAGCCAGCGGCCTTGCCGCTAGGCAGGCGCAAAATATACGCAAAAGACGTAAAGAATTTTTGCGATTTAGCGTTATAAATTTTGCGTTTCAGCGGTTGCAAAGGGGTAACCGCAAAGACGCAGAATAAAACCACAAAAGCGCAGAATGACCGCAAGAGGCGCAAAGAAAGACTTCTGCGTTTCAGCGTTTACTAATTTCGCGATTTAGCGGTTGCAAAGGAGGATTTAAAAATGATGAGGTTTGTAAATAATTTCAAGATAATGATGCTTTTAACAGTGCTTACGCTGCTGCTTATGTTTATTGGAAAGTTAATCGGTGGTTTGCAGGGCATGTTCACTGCATTTGTATTTGCCATAATTATGAATTTCGCCGCCTATTGGTTTTCCGATAAGATAGTCCTTATGATGTATGGCGCAAAGCCGCTCAATGAGAGTGAGGCGCCAGAGCTTTTTAAGATAGTCCACTCGCTTACTGAAGAAGCAGGCCTCCCAATGCCGAGGGTGTATATAATTCCCACAATGACACCCAATGCCTTTGCCACAGGGAGAAATCCTTCCCATGCAGCGGTAGCAGTAACCAAGGGGATTTTACAGATGCTGGATGAGGAAGAATTAGAAGGTGTTTTAGCCCACGAGATAGCCCATGTGAGAAACAGGGATATTTTACTTTCTACAATAGTTGCCACAATAGCAGGTGTCATATCTATGATAGCCAATATGGCGCGCTGGGCTGCTATGTTTGGTGGTATGGGAGGCAGAGACAGAGAAGGAAAAAGCTCAAATATTTTAGGTGAATTATTTCTTATAATAGTGGCGCCAATAGCCGCGCTTTTAATCCAGCTTGCAATATCGCGCTCCTGCGAATACCGGGCAGATGATTCGGGCGGAAGGATATGCGGCAAACCCCTTTCCTTGGCAAGCGCCCTTGAAAAACTCCATTTTGGCGCAAAGCGTTTCCCGATGGAGGCAAACCCTGCAACCGCCCATATGTTCATAGTAAATCCCCTTACCGGAGGAGGTATCTTAAGCCTTTTCAGCACCCACCCGCCTATTGAGAAGAGGATAGAGCGCCTTAAGGAATTGGCAAAAAAGATAGAATAATTTCTCAATCCCCATCCTCCCATGCGAAGCATTCTTCTAAGGGGCGATATCTTATCCCCCAATGCCCTGCTAAAAAACCATTTTCTTCTCTGCGAAAAAGGGCTTATAAGATATATCTCAGCCAAAATCCGCCATTCTAAAAAAGCAACCGAATTTTTAGATTTGAGAAAATTTCTCATCCTGCCGGGGTTTATCGACCTTCATCTTCATGGCGAGCCGTTTTTATGCGCAAACCATTTCTCAAGGTTCGGCACAACAGGATTTTTATCAACCATACCTTCGATAAGTAAAACCGATTTAGTTAGAAGAATAGAGCGCATTAAGAGCCTGATTTTAAGGGACGGACTGCCCTCAAAAATACTCGGTATCCATCTGGAGGGCCCTTACTTAAATAAAAAGATGGCAGGCGCCCAAAACAGGAGATTTATAAGAAAGATAGATTTAAAAGAGGCGCAAGATATTATTAAAAGAGCAAATGGGCTTATAAAAATTGTCAGCCTCGCTCCTGAGTTGGGTAATTCAAAGCCGCTTATAAGGATGCTTGTAAAAAACAGAATAGTAGCTTCGTTTGGGCATACCGATGCTACATTTGAAGAGGCTGTTAGGGCTATAGAAAAAGGTATGGGGTTTTCAACCCACACCTTTAATCGTATGGGAACTCTGCACCATCGAATGCCTGGTGTTTTGGGTGCGGTCTTGACAGACGATAGGGTATTCTGCGAGATAATCCTGGATGGCTTACATATAAATCCGGTTTTGTTTAAGATATTGCTGAGATCTAAAGGTATATCTAAGATTATTCTTTCCAGCGATTCTATAAGGTTCGAGGATTCCGTAAGGGCAGCTCAAGAGGGAAGCCTTTATCGTTTAAAAAACGGGAGGATTGCCGGAAGCAACCTTACTATGAATGTAGCCTTAAGAAACGCTATAAGGTACGGAAATTTGTCCTTGAAAGATGCAGTTAGGCTTGCTACAATAAATCCCGCAAGACTGCTCGGCATAGACGATAGAAAAGGCTCGTTGGAAATAGGTAAGGATGCTGATATTGTGGTTACAGATAAAAATTTAAATGTGATTATGACGATATGCGAGGGAAGGATAGTGTATCAAATGAAACCCATCCGCCACAGAACTTTGGCGGATGTTGGTTGAATTTGACCCTTG
>CAZDNS010000007.1:42612-58184 GCA_964506845.1 uncultured Planctomycetia bacterium
GATTCATATGATGTGTAAAAATTTTATTTTTAAAATTTTTACACATTCATCGGGATTAATTCGCACAAACAAAGAGGTTAAACAAAGGAGATTGGCTTATGTCACACTTCGTGTTCCCTGCCCGACGGCAGGCGGGCATAAGTCAAGTGCTCATTAAATGTGCGGCATAGTAGGTTATATAGGTAAAAAAGACGCGACTCCTATTCTGGTGGGAGGATTGAAGCGCCTGGAATACAGGGGTTATGATTCCTCCGGTGTAGGTGTAGTTTTTGACGGAGGAGTTCATTTAAGGAAAAGGCCCGGTAAGATTATATCGATAATCGAAGAATTAAAAGACTCACCCTTGCCCAAAAGCGGTTTAGGGGTTGCTCATGTCAGGTGGGCAACACATGGCGAGCCAAACAAGATAAATGCCCATCCCCACATAGATTGTGCCAACAAAATCCTTGTGGTTCACAACGGCATAATAGAGAACTATCAAACGTTAAAGACATCCCTGATAAAAAAGGGGCACGTATTTAAATCCGAGACCGACACAGAGGTTATAGCCCACTTGATAGAGGAAAATTTAAAAGGAAATCTTGAGGAGGCAGTCAGAAGCACTCTAAGGCTCCTTGAGGGCGCATATGCTATTGGCGTGGTCTCATCCTGTGAGCCTAACAGGCTTATTGCCGCCAGGAACAATTGCCCCCTTATAATTGGAGTTGGCAAAAACGAGAACTTCATAGCCTCTGACATCCCTGCCATTCTTGAGCATACCAGAACAATAATACATATAGAAGACAAAGAGTTAGTTTCGCTTACCAATAAGGAAATCAAGATATCAGATTTATCAGGTAGAAAAATTATAAGAAAACCGGAACGCGTGAATTTTGATATAAGCGCTGCCCAGAAAAGCGGGTTTAACCACTTTATGCTAAAGGAGATTTATGAGCAACCGGACGTTATCTTGCGCATCATCTCTTCAAGGATTTCAAAAAAAGGCAATATAGCGCTGGAGGGTATAAACTTAACTGACAGAGAACTTAAAAAAATAGACCATATAATTATTGTCGCCTGCGGAACTGCGTATCATGCCGGGCTTGTGGGAAAATACCTTATCGAGGATTTTGCGAATATTCCTGTATGGGCGGACCTTTCAAGCGAATTCAGGTACAGAAAACCCATCATAAAAGACAATACCCTGGTTATAGCCATAAGCCAGTCCGGCGAGACTGCGGATACGCTTGCCGCGGTAAAGGAGGCAAAACAAAAAGGAGCCAGGGTAATTTCTATCTGTAATGTGGTAGGCTCTTCCTTGACAAGGATATCAGACGGCGTTATTTACACCTATGCAGGCCCTGAGATAGGGGTCGCCTCTACAAAGGCATATACTGCGCAGCTTATGATACTTTATTTAATCGGCATATACCTCGGAAGGTTAAAAAAGGAAATTTCCCCGAAAGAAGAGAAGCGGTTTGTGGCAACGCTTAAAGATATACCTAGACAGTTAGAGAGCATACTTAAAAAGAAGAACGATATTATCAAGATAGCAAACCGGCACCTTAATTTTGGATGCTTTCTATATCTGGGAAGGAATATTAACTTTCCTACCGCCTTAGAGGGCGCGCTTAAACTGAAAGAGATATCCTACATCCCCGCAGAGGGCTATGCGGCTGGAGAGATGAAGCATGGGCCTATTGCGCTTATCGATGAATATAGAGCGGTTGTATGCATCGCTGTAAATTCGAATATATATGAGAAAATGCTCTCAAATATCGAGGAAATACGCGCAAGAAAAGGTAAGGTCTTAGTAGTTGCGACAGAGGGCGATAACACTATAAAAAACCATGCGGATGAGGTGATATATATTCCTAAAATCGACGAAACCTTCTCTCCGCTTCTTACGATTTTGCCGCTACAATTATTTGCCTATTATGTGGCGGTTGGCAGAAACTGCGATGTGGACCAGCCAAGAAATTTAGCAAAGTCAGTGACCGTAGAATAGGTTGCTTGAGTTATCCCGAGCGATGCTACCCCACGAAGTTATTCTTCGGGATCCCGATGTGTTACTTCGTAGAAATACATATTTCGGGATAGAGTTCATTGAGTTATTGAGTTAAACCCAAGCAACTCAAGTAACCCAAGTAACTCTAGTAACCAATATGCTCTATATCGTTTCCACTCCCATAGGCAATCTAAAAGATATTACCCTGCGAGCACTTGATACCTTAAAGGAGGTTGACTTAATAGCCTGCGAAGATACCCGCCACACAAAAATCCTGCTAAGCCGCTACGGTATAAAAACTCCGAGCACAAGTTATTTCGAATATAATAAAATCACAAAAGGTGAGTATCTTATAAGACTCTTAAAAGAAGGAAAAAATATTGCCCTGGTTTCAGATTCAGGCACCCCCGGGATATCTGACCCGGGAGCCCATATAATAAAACTCGCAATAAAAAATAATATACCCCTAACTGCCATACCAGGACCAACCGCATTTGTATGCGGCCTTATTCTCTCCGGAAAACCCACTGATAAATTTGTGTTTGAGGGTTTTCTTCCCTCGAAATCCTCTGCCAGAAAAAGCCGCTTAAAGGAGTTAGTTCCAGAAAAAAGAACCATTATATTCTATGAATCGCCACACAGACTTTTAAAGACATTAGAGGATATTTACGAGATTTTTGGAGATATAGAGATAGCTATTACAAGAGAACTCACAAAGGTTTTTGAAGAACAGAGGAGAGAAAAAGTCTCAAGCGCTATAGGGCATTTTAAGGTCACAAAACCAAGGGGGGAGCTTGTAATTGTATTATAGCACTTTTTTGATGTATAAAAGGTGTGTGAATTTATTTCCCATTGCTTCGGTATTTCTTTCATCAAGACAAGCAACACAATTCTCTCCGCTCGCTTGCGGTGCTCGGAGCATTCGGCTTGTCTTCTCCTACAAGCACCCCCATCCCCTTAAAGGGGCTAGGATTTATGCTACTTACGGAGAAGTCTCGCCTCATAAACCTACTCCTTGCGCTCCTTATGCTCACTCCAAGAATTGGTTGCTTGGGTTTATTTAGCTTCCAAAGCTATGACTCACAAAAACCCACTCACAGAGGACCCTTCAAGCGTACATTTTTAATTGATATATAAGAGAATTAATCAAAAATAGAACAAGCTTGACAATATCCGCTGACTTATTATAATGGCCTAATGGGGTTAACCCCATATGGGATAAAGGAGGCCAAAATGGTTAAGATTAAATCCATAGAAAAGATTGTTATGAGGCAAGCAAGAGGTTCTTTAGAAGCTTTTTTGGATGGTAAAAAAAATTTAAATTGGATTAAAGGCACAATAGAGAAATCAGGAGTATTGTATTATCAAGGTATGCTTAAAGACGTATTTGATGAATTAAGAAGGTATAATGCATTATCGCGCTATAAAGAGATTTTAGAGGAATGCAAAAAGGAAAAATGGCTATGAAAATAAATAGGCGTTCTTGGGCTAACGAAGAGAAAGAAAAAGCCTTAACAATGAAGAACGAAGGCCTTGTTAATAGCCAAATCGCCTTAAAACTTAATCGTTCAGAATCGTCTATAAGCCATTTCTTTAGTAGAAATAGCTTATCTCTTACTAAAGCAGAAAGAGTAAATAGAAGAATAAGGGCAGTAAAAAACAAAAAGATAGAAGAAGTTAAAGAAATAATAGATAATTTAAAATACGATGAAAACCTCGGTTATGTAATCGGTGCTTTATATGGAGATGGAACGGTTATTATAAAGAACACACGAGGTTTAATTAAACTGGCCGTAAAAAACAGAAGTTTTGCACAGGCATTTCAAAATAAAATTAAGAAGGTTTTTGGCATAGAGCCAAAATTTAAAGAATACATTTACAAAAGCACGGGGAAAGTATACGATGTCACTCTTTACAAGAAATATCTTGCAATTTGGCTTAATGATAATTTTGGATCCTTTGGAGAAAGATTTTGGCGCATTAACATAGAGAAATTTTTAAATTATGGTAACCAATTTTGTAATGGTTTCGTTAAGGGTTTCTTTGACGCAGAAGGCTCTATTGGAAAAGAGAAAACGCCTTTGAAAAGTGTTCAATTTGTATCTTGTAACAAAGTAGGACTAATGGAATTTAGTTCTTTGTTAGCAACTTATGGCTTTGAGCCTAAAATATTTTCAAAAGAGAAAGGCGCAAAATGGGAATTATGCCTCTCCAAAAGACAAAGTCAATTATTTGCTGCAATTATTGGTTCAGAAATAGATTATAAAAGAGAGCGTTTAAATCAACTTATGAACACGCGTTTATCAAAAGGAGGGTGGACAGACCAAGAAGATAAAATATTAAATGAATTGACTTCTCAGGGAAAACCTGCCATTGAAGTAGCGAAGACTTTAGCGAGAGATAAGGATGCTGTGTATCATAGAGCCAAAAAGTTAGGGATTAGATTCAAGTCTAAAGATGAATGGACAAAAGAAAAAGTAATCGAGACTTTAAAAGAGATGTATGAAAAAGGTATAGATTTATCTCCATCCAATCTCAGACGTTCATATGGAAAATTGAGAGGAGCTTGCGAAGGCCATTTTGGTTCTATAGGCAAGGCTTTAAAAGCTGCTACAATTCCTGATAATGTTTTAAAGCGAGCTCGTAAGGCACCACCTAAAGAGGAATTAGAACAGCTTTATTTAAATGGGAGACTTTCACCAAAAACGATAGGCGGACGATATGGAGTTTCAAATAAAGTTGTCCTGAGATGGTTAAAAGAGCATAATATTCCAATAAGGTCTCCTCATGAGAAGAAAATTTCAGATGAGTTAAAGTCAAAAGTTATACAGATGTATTTATCTGGTATATCTCGAGATGAAATTGGTAAAAAATTCAATTGTGGGAGAGAAACCATCCGAAAAGAATTGCTCAAAGCAAGGGTTTTGGGTAAATGAAAAGTAAATTCTTCAATTGGTTATTTGGTCAAGAAGGCGAAAATAAAGAGGAATTTAGATGTGAGGTATGCAACAGAAGGATATCGGAAGAAGAACATGAAGAATTTAACGGTTTATGTAGATGGTGTAAAGGAGCTCCAACGCAAAGAGGATTTCCTTCGCCACCCGGATTCCCAAAGCTTTTTTAAATATGAGAGGAGTTTGTAAATGGTGGATATAAAAATTAAAAAATTAGACAAAACTAAGTTAGATAAAATGAATGTATTTTCTTGGCCAATCTGGGAGAAGGAAATTTCGCGTTTTGACTGGTGCTATGATGAGATAGAAGAATGTTATTTTTTAGAAGGGAAGGTAGTTGTTGAAACTAAAGATGGTAAGAAAGTTAATTTTGGAAAAGGCGATTTTGTTACATTTCCCAAAGGGCTATCCTGCGCATGGGATATAAAAGAGCCGGTCAAGAAGCATTATAATTTTAGATAAATTTGAAAATTATTTTCTCTCCAAAATGCCTTGAATATAGAAGTCCGAACCATCCCGAGTCTCCTGAGAGGGTAAAAATCTGCTACGATTTCTTAGTCTCTAAGCAAGATTCCCTCAGTTTAGAATTTATTGAGCCAGAGTCCTGCAGCGAAGAAGATATACTTTTGGTCCACACAAAAGAACTTCTGAATAAGGTAAAAAATGGAAATTTCTTTGACCCTGATACGCCGAGCATTTCGAACATATTTGAATACGCCTCGCTATCTGCAGGCGCGGCCATAGAGGCATCCCAAATTGCTTTAAATGAAAAGGAATTTGCATTTTCCCTTATGCGGCCACCCGGCCATCATGCAGGTAAAAACGGTTTAGGAGGTTTTTGTTATTTTAATAATACGGCTATTGCTATAAAAAAGTCCTTGGGAAAAATAAAAAAGACAGCAATACTTGATTTAGACTGCCATCATGGAAACGGCACAGAAGATATATTTTTGGGAACAAAGGGGCTTCTATATGTGTCGCTACATCAAAGCCCTCTATATCCCGGAACAGGCCTTGTTTCAAGAGAGAATTGCTTGAATTTTCCGCTTGAATCCGGGGCAGGCGAGGCAGGGTACATTTCAACCCTAAAAACTGCTTTAAGAGAAATAGAAGACTTTAAACCCGGACTTCTCGGCATCTCTATGGGGTTTGATACATATAAAGAGGACCCCCTTACAAATATAAATTTAGAAAAAGAAGCGTATCTTAAAATTTCAGAGATGATAAGCGAATTAAATATACCATCCTTCGGCATATTAGAGGGAGGCTATAGTCGGGGCATAGGAGAATGCCTGTATAATTTCTTAAGGGGATGGATAAACCAAAGAAGGGGGAATTATGGGAAAATCAATTAAGGGAACAAGGACGGAGAAAAATCTGCTCGCTGCATTTGCAGGCGAATCGCAGGCGAGAAACAGATACACCTATTTTGCAAGCGCCGCAAGAAAGGAAGGCCTTGAGCAGATAGCAAATATATTTATTGAAACTGCCGAGAACGAAAAGGAGCACGCCAAGGTATTCTTTAAACATCTTGAAGGCGGAGATGTCGAGATTACGGCAACCTATCCGGCAGGTATGATAAGGGATACAAAATCAAACCTTGAAGCCGCGGCTAGCGGAGAGAACCTGGAATGGACAACTATTTATTCAGACTTTGCAAGGATTGCAAAGGATGAGGGTTTCCCTGAAATAGCAATGTCTTTTGAGCAGGTAGCAAGGGTTGAAAGATTCCACGAATCAAGATACAGGAAACTGATTAGCAACATCTCCGCTAACTCCGTATTTAAAAAACCCTCAACCATAAAATGGCACTGCATTAACTGCGGATATGTATTTGAAGGAACCGAGGCTCCCAAGGAATGTCCTGCCTGCAAACACCCGCAGGCATTTTACGAGGTTCTGGCAGAAAATTTTTAATCGTAATAATAAAGCAGTATAGATAAGTCAAGAGGTTTATGTTAGGTATTGGCATATTTTTATACTATAATTGAATAATATAATGGGTATGATGGTAATAAGTTATAAAAAAGAGGAAAGAAATGGCAGTTCTGATTATCCAGTGGTTTAATAGCAATTTAGATATTGTATTTTTTATATACGGTTTTGCGTTTGTTATAATGGGAATTTCTATTATTGTTCAGCCTAGAAGAGAAAGCGAATTTGAGATAGCAGGCAAGCTATGGCTTTTGGCTTTATTTGGCTTAATCCACGGCGTGAATGAACATTTTGACATGTGGGCGCTAATCAAGGGCAAAAGCCCCTTTTTCGATATTGTCCGTTGGTCCATTCTTGTTGTTTCGTATGTCTTTCTGTTTGAATTTGGCAGAGGAATTTCCCGTATAATCTGGCCAAAAATTTCTATTCGGGGAAGGACAATCGCCGGTTTGCTTGGCTGGTGGTTATCCCCCGCGATAGTAGCCTTTATTTTTATTTATGTCCATTTACATAATGAATTCTGGGAGATGGGAGCCATTCTCGCGAGATATCTTTTGGGATTACCCGGCGGCATTTTAACAGGCCTTGGATTTTTATTATATTATAGATATAAAAAGGATATTTTAGATTTGCTTAAAGCGAAAAAGTACTTTTTATTAGCAGGCATATCCTTTTTAATCTATGGCGTACTGGGCGGTATAGTTGTGTCTCGCGGAGATTTCTTTCCAGCCAACTGGATTAATACTCAGTCCTTCCTAACAGTAGTGAAAATTCCTGTTCAGGTGTTCCGCAGCGTGTGCGCTATCGCTTCTACCTTTGCAATAGTCGGGGTACTCAGAATCTTTAACTGGGAGGTCAGGCATAAGATTCAAGAGGCCAAGGTGCAGCTGGAGAAAGAGCTGGTTGAGCACAAGGGCGCAGAAGAGCGGCTGAAAATCGCATACCAACAGCTTAAGGAAGCCCAAAGTCAACTTATCCAGGCAGAGAAGATGGAAATAGTAGGAACCATAGCTAGCGGAGTAGCCCATGAGGTGAAAAACCCCCTTGCTATAATACTCCAAAGCATTGAATATATTTCCAAAAAGGTTAAAAGAGACGATGAAAATATTTCATTGATGATTGAGGATATAAAAGAGGCTGTTGAAAGGGCTGATAAGATTATCAAGGGACTACTAGATTTCTCAAGCACCTCGAAGTTAAGTATGGATTTTGAAAATCTGAATTCCGTTATAGAGGGGTCTTTGCATTTGATAAAAAGCCAGCTTTTAGAGGCCCGTATAGAGGTTATTAAAAACCTCGGAGATATCCCTCCTATAAAAATGGACAAAAATAGGATTGAGCAGGCGCTTATAGACCTTTTTATAAACGCTATGAATGCTATGCCCAACGGAGGAAAATTAATAGTAGGAACCTTTTCTAAAGAATTGGGAAAAGAAGAAAGGGTGATTATTGTTCAAATCGAGGATAGCGGCCATGGGATTCCAGAAGGTATTTCGGATAAGATATTTAATCCCTTTTTTACTACAAGGCAGAAAGAGGGCGGAACAGGCCTAGGCCTTTCTATAGTAAAAAATATAATAGAGCAGCATAATGGAAAGATAGAGATTCAAAATAAAAAAGAGGAACGCGGAGTAATAGCAGAGATTACATTTAAGGCTCTTTAAAAAAGAAAGGGGAGGGTGTTGTTATGGAGAAAAAGAAGATATTATTTGTTGATGATGAAGAAAAGTTTTTGAGGGCGGTGAAATTGAATCTTGAAGAAACAGGTGAATATGAGGTTAAAACGGAGAGCGAGGGCAAAAAAGCGCTTTCTGTTGCGCAGGAGTTTAAACCAGATTTAATTTTTTTAGATATAGTGATGCCTGATATAGATGGGGGCGAGGCGGCTCACCAGATAAGGTCTAATGAAAACCTTAAAAATATTCCAATAATATTTTTAACCGCACTTGCAAGAGAAGAAGAAGAGGAAATTCGAGATGGGCGCATAGGTGGCCATCTTTTGGCTAAGCCGGTAACCACAGAAAGGCTAATTGAGTGTATAAAAAAATATACCTAATAAAATAAATCTTATCCAATTTTCTGTAGAGCAGCCTAAATAAAATGCGCCAAAGAACAAAGTTTATAAAGCTTAAAAAACTCTTCGGAATATTACACGGCCCAAAGGGCTGTCTCTGGGATAAAAAACAGACCCATGAGAGCCTTATCCCTTACCTGAAAGAGGAAACAAGGGAGTTTATTTCGGCGGTAAAAAATAATAATTTCCGGGATATGAAGGAGGAGCTCGGCGATATCCTGCTTCAGGTGATGTTTCACTCACAACTCGCGTCTAAGGAAAATAGGTTTGATGTAGAGGATGTTATAGACACCCTGACGAAGAAGTTAAAAAGACGCCATCCGCATGTATTTGGCAGTGTTAAAGTAAGATCCGCTAAAGAGATAATAAGAAACTGGAAAAAGATAAAGTTATCGGAGAAAAGTTTAAAAAGGAGAAGGGATCTATGAACAGAAGAGACTTTATAAGGTTTTTATTAACAGGGACAGCGGGCATACTGGCATCAAAGGAAATAGGTAAATTTGAAAAAGGCCTGTGCGCTTTTGCAGATTTAGCGCCGGATATTGTGGTTGCGAAAGGAAGTTCTCCCGATAGAATAATCAAAGCCGCGATAGAATCCTTCGGCGGGATAGGAAGGTTTATTTCAAGGGGCGACACCGTTCTTATAAAACCCAATATTGCATGGGACAGGACTCCTAATCTGGCGGCAACTACAAACCCGGAACTTGTAGCAGGTCTTGTAAGACTCTGTTTTGATGCAGGCGCAAAAGAGGTCAGGGTCCTTGACAGGACATGTAATGACGCCAGGAGATGTTATGTTTCAAGTGGTATAGCCGAGGCGGCAAAAAGTGCCGGAGCAAGGGTTTCATATGCAAATGAGAGTAAAACAGAGGAGCGCAAGATAAATGGAAATGTCTTAAATAGCTGGCCTGTTTTAATAGATGCGCTGGAAGTGGATAAGATAATAAATGTCCCAATTGCAAAGGTGCATGGAGCAAGCGGGCTTACGCTCGGAATGAAAAACTGGTTTGGGGCTGTCGGAGGAAACAGGTCAAGGCTTCATCAGAATATACACTATAGCATCCCTGAACTTTCAAGTTTGTTTAAGCCCGCACTTGTAGTATTGGATGCGATAAGGATACTAAAAAAAAGCGGTCCTGCCGGTGGGGATGAGAGTTTTGTGGAAAGGCTTAACACATTAGTTGTAGGGAAGGATCAGGTGGCAGTAGATGCATATGGAGCCACGCTCTTTGGCAAGAAGCCCGAAGAATTTAGCTTTGTTATAAATGCCCATAAAATGGGCCTTGGAGAGATGGATTTAGAAAAACTTAGCATAAAAAGGATTGCGCTCTCTTGAAGGTTACACGGCGCTTATCTCAGATTTTATTCTTATGTCTCTTTATATTTCTTTTAATAAACACCGAATATCGCGGAAGAGATTTAATAACCTACCCTGTAAAATTCTTTCTGGAATTTAATCCCCTCATATTACTCTCTACATTTATTTCAACCCATAGCGTTATAAAGCCACTCCTTATTTCTCTTCTGGTAATTGGATTAACCGTTGTTTTAGGCAGAATATTCTGCGGATGGGTATGCCCTTTTGGCGCAATACACAATGCCGTAAGTTTTTTTAAAAGAAAAAAAGATTTAAAACAGGAGGAAGGCAGGTGGAATAAAAACCAGAATTTAAAATACTATATTCTATTTTTCCTTTTAATCGGGTCTTTGTTTTCCCTTCAATTTATTGGCATACTTGACCCATTAAGTTTATTGGTGCGTACTTTAAGCCTCGCGGTATTTCCTGTTATATCATTTATAACCGAACTTGCAATTCATAAAAATTTCCTTTCATTTAAATTGCTGTATTTTAGGCAGGCGGTTTTATTTGGCTCGATATTTTTAGTTTTATCCTTAATGAATATAAAGAAACGCAGGTTCTGGTGTAAATTTCTCTGTCCGTTAGGGGCGTTGCTTAGTTTTTTAAGCTATTTTGGTATATTGAGGCTAAATGTTAACGAGCAATGCAATGCCTGCAAACTTTGTCTTAAGGTTTGTCCTGCAGGCTGTAACCCTGACTCGTCAAAAAGCTGGAAAAAACAGGAATGCTTTATCTGTTATAACTGTGTTGAGGAATGCCCTGAGCAGGCAATCTCCCTTGGACTCTCTTTTAATAGAAAAGATAAATTGGATTTGGAGAGAAGATATATACTGGGCTCGCTTTTAGGAGGGGTTTTGTTTTTTCCATTATTAAAGATAGACCCCTCCTCAAAAATTCCAAGCCCAAATTTAATAAGACCGCCGGGTTCTAAAAATGAAGATGAGTTTTTAGCCAGATGCATAAGATGCTCTGAATGTATGAAGGTGTGTTTGACAAATGGGCTTCAACCAACAACCTATGAAGCAGGCTTACAGGGTATTTGGACGCCGGTTTTAGTTCCAAGAATAGGCTACTGCGAATTTAACTGCACCCTTTGTACCCAGGTCTGCCCGACAGGCGCAATAAAGAATCTCACCCTAAAGGAAAAGCAGAAGGTAAAACTCGGCCTCGCCTTTATCGACAAAAACAGATGTCTTCCTTATGCGTTTGGGATAGATTGTATTGTCTGCGAAGAACACTGTCCTACAAGCCCAAAGGCGATATGGCTTAGAGAAGAATCTCTTATAACAAAAGAAGGTAACCAAAAGATTATAAAACAGCCGATAGTCAGCCCAAAACTATGCATTGGTTGCGGCATCTGCGAGAATAAATGCCCTGTAAGCGACAAACCCGCCATATACGTGACTTCTATAAACGAGACACGTCCGAAGATAAATAGACTGACTATCTAAAATTTTGAAGGTTATGGTTCAGACCGCAAAACCGCCAAAACCCGCAAAATCGCAAAGAACCTTTTGCGTTTTATCGGCGATTTCGTGTCTTGGCGGTGTAACTTTTATAAAAATCAGGTAAACCTTTTTTAACCTTTTACGTCTAATTAAGTGGAGGGTAAATGAAGCCAGAACCTATGGAGCGACAGCGAACGTAAGTTCCAAGGCTGAATTTACCCAGCACTAATTTTCTACTCTGAGATATTCTCACTGAAAAATTAGTGCTGGGTTTAATTCGCAGACGGCCGTCAGCCTACAACTTACGTCGTTTTACTCCGTAAATTGTCTGCTCATTAAAAACGTAAAAGGAGGTGTTTAAGATGAAAACGAGAATTTCAAGTTATGTAGCAGTTTTAGCGTTCTTCATTTTTATGCTGGGGCTTATCTCTTTTGCCTTTGCCGAGGATAAACCAAAAGGTATTGGTAAAACTAAGGATACAGACGTAAGCCTGGAAAGACCAAAAGGCTGGGGTGAGGGCGAAAAGACAGGCTGGAAGGGTGCTGATGCGCCACCAGGGCTTACGAAAAAGGACAGAATAAAAGAATTAAAAGAACTTAAAGAGAATGACCCTGGGGCATTTAAAAAGAAGATGACAGAACACAAACAGCAGATGAAAGGGAAATTAGAAAACCTGAAAGAGACAGACCCGGAGAAATACAGGGCCCTAATGGAAAAGAGGAAAGAGCATAGGCTAGCGAGCCTGAAGAAGCTTAAAGAAGAAAATCCGGATAGGTTTAAAGAAATAATGCAGCATAAGAAAGAAGCGCTAAAAGATAGGCTTGAGCATTTGAAAGAGACAAACCCTGAAAAATATGAAAAGCTTATGAAGCATAGAGAGCATATAGCCAAACTTAAACAACTAAGAAAAGAAGATCCTGAAAAGTTTAGAGAGTATCTAAAGAATCATCCCGGCGTAAGGGACAGGCTTGAAGACATAAGAGATAGGCGCGAGGACAGACGAGACAAAGTTGAAGATATAAAGGATAGAAGAGAGGATGTAAGAGACAAACGAGAAGATGTCTATGACAGAACCCACAGGGGCGGAAAATACGATAAGATTGAAGATAGATTAGACAGACAGGAAGATATAAGAGACAAAAAAGAAGATAGAAGAGATAAAGCAGAAGACAGGAAAGATAAAAGGGAAGACAGGCACGACAGAAGAAATGAGCCCCATAAAAAACATCATGGCAGGGAATAATGAACGAGGATTTAGAATTAGTTGAAAGGCTTAAAGGCGGAGATCGCACCGCCTTTAAGCAGCTGGTGGATAAATATAAGAAAAAGGCGTACGCCATAGCATGTAGCATATTAGAAGACAGGGAAGAGTCAAAAGATGTGCTTCAGGAGGCATTTGTGAAAGTATTTTATTCAATAAACAGTTTTAGGCAAGATGCAAGTTTCTCTACCTGGTTTTACAGGATACTCGTGAATCTCTGTAAAGACCAGTTAAGAAAAAGGTCAAAACAATTCGTCAGTATAGATGCTACATTTAAAAGTGAGGAAGGGCAGGATATTAAAGAAACAGAGATAGCGGATTTAAGGGAAAACCCGGTTTCAACGCTTGTAAATAAAGAGAGGGGCGTTATGATAAATAAAGCGCTAAAAAAACTCCCTGCAAAACAGAGGCTCGCATTTATATTAAAGCATATAGACGGATTAAGCATAGAGGAGATATCAAATTCATTAGGATGCAGCATATCCACCTGCAAGGTTCATCTTTTCAGGGCGGTCAGGGCGTTAAGAAGACAACTTGCTCCTTATTTATAAAACTAGGGAGGTGTGATTATTATGAGAGAATGTATATTTGTTAAGAAAAATATATACGGATATATATCCGATCTAATAGATGAATGCGACAGGGAAAGGATAGATAAGCACCTTGCCATATGCAAGGCCTGCAATGATGAGGCCGTCAACGTCAGGGCAATTTTAAATGCCGCATCAGATGTAAAAATCCCGGAGTTGCCCAACGAAGAATGGGATAGGTTCGACAGAGCTCTTTACGAGAAACTGACAGATAAACCGCCGTTATATACTATAAAACCGGCGAAGCATAACATTGTGCGATTAGCCTTAAGGCCCGCTTTAATCGGCGTAGTATTTACTTTGATAATCAGCAGTTTATTTATAAAGAGTACTAATAGAGGACACATTATGCTTTCAGAGTCCGAAAAAGCACTCTTGGATGAAATAGAAATTTTAGACGAGTTAAATTCTAAGTCTGTTGGCGATATTTCCGATGAAGAATTGCTCGAGGAGATAGAATTGCTTGACTCATTAGAAATTTCTTAACCCCTCCATAAAGATAATTTTTCTCTATTTTTAAACCCGCCGCATATAACTACCTCGTATATTAAAACTTAAGCGTTCGCCCCATATTTGAGCCATCGGGAAGTTTTTTCTAGTCGATGGCTCATCCTGAAGCCTGAAGGGCTGAAGGATCTCATGGGATCCTTCGTCGCTTCTCTACTTTAGGATAGGGGGTCGGAAAAACACATAGAAAACTCCCCTTATTTAACTATTGACAAAATTTATTTAAGTATAATAATATTACCTCAAAACAACCAATATGTGAAAAGAGGTGCTCGATGAGACTGGTGTTAGTCTTGAGTATATGCGGTTTATTTCTGGGAACAGCAAATAGTTTTGCGCAAGGGTTAGAAAGCGGCCACTCGTGGGGAGCAGGGACAGAGTCTTCCTATATAAAATATGATGAACCCGGGAGAATGTATGAAAAAGGCGTAATGCATGGAGTGGTTGGTTTTTATTCCTATACAGGAGAAATGTACACATCCAACCCTTATCTCTCTAACTATATGCTAAAGGCAGAAGGCAGAATAAGTTTTGGCGGCTTAGACTACAGAAGTTCTGATAACGGGGATATTGACGACACGGATAATTTTATTACAGAATTAAGAGGATTGGGAGGATATGGATTTTCAATAACCGAAAATATCAGCATCACGCCTTATATAGGATTTGGTTATAGGCATTTAAAAGATGATTTAGGCGGAAAGGTTTCTTCAACCGGCGCATTCGACTATGACAGGGACTCGACTTATTTATATGTGCCGCTTGGAGCAGAGGCCAATATTGAATTAGGCAATAACTGGTCCGTTGGGGCAACCGCAGAATATGATATATTCTTGTGGGGCAAATATAGAAGCCATCTTAGCCAACAGCGCAACGATTTTAATGACCCTGAAAATACTCAAAGGCACGGTTTTGGCTTAAGAGGAGCCCTAAGGATTACAAGAAAGACCGAGAAGATAGATCTTATAATCGAGCCTTTCATAAGGTATTGGAAACTCAGGGACTCCCAGGAAACAGGACTTACGCTCAACAACTTTTGGATAAGGTGGTTTAGCGTACCGAAAAATAGCTCCACAGAGCTCGGGGTCAGATTCGCTATAAAGTTCTAATCAGATGAAATTTAATCGATAGTTTGTATCTATACGGAAAATTTTAAATTGTTCTTGACATAATGTTATTTTTGTAGTATAAAATTACAAAAAGCGAGAACCTTTTAAACCTACCCCGAGAGGTAGGAAAAGGAAACATAATGATAAAATTAACACAGGAATATATTAGCCTATCTACTGAATTAAGTAGGTAGGCTATTTTTTTGTCAAATGAAGACGCAGTTTATGGAACGAACCCATTCGACTTTGCTCAGGGTTCGTCCTGAGTGTAATCGAAGGACGAAGTGAACGTAAATTGCATGTCTGAATTTGACCCTTGACATTTTGCCTTAGAAAAGTTGCATCC
>CAZDNS010000008.1:0-55820 GCA_964506845.1 uncultured Planctomycetia bacterium
CCATTTGCGATTTGCGATTTGCTATTTTACTCGCTCGGCGCTCGGGGCGCTCACATCTCGCGCCCATCGCTAAACATGTGCTCCTTATTCGTCGCACAGCGATTGCTTCGAATCCTTGTCAAAGAAGTTCAAGCGGAAGGTGGAGGATTCGAACCCCCGAGCCACTTGCGTGACTAACGGTTTTCAAGACCGCCGCATTCAACCGCTCTGCTAACCTTCCGATTTTTCGCTTTTTGAAAAATCGTCCCGAGTCCGCCTTTGCTTCAGTGGCGGACGAGGGGCATATAACTATTTTCTCACCACAAACAATTGCCTGAATACGGCAATGTAAAAATCACGCGTTAAATCATATCCTGTTTTTACAAAATCCAGAAAGAAAACCTCATTTTTAAAAATAAACATAAGTATCAGGACAACTACGCATAAATTTACCAGATAAATAAGGGAAATGGAAAACAGATACCCTGTTTCAAGTAAATCAGGCTGTTTTGTCTTTAGAAAATCCACTGTCATAACAATATGGAAGGCGAGGCTAAAACCTATTATAAAAATAAAATAATGAAGATAATTGGATAAATTATAAAATATGTTTATGACAAGATACATAATAACAAAAAATATTGTATATACCGGCAGAAAATAAGGAAAAAGCGATATAATAAAATTCGATTTTGTCGTCTTTACAGAGCCGCCCTTTTTGGATACCTTAAAGCCCTTTACCTTCCCGCCAAAAAACCAGGCGGGTATTGCATGCATAGCCTCATGACCGAATATATAGATGCGCGCGGGCTTAAAAAACAGGCTGTGTAAAATCAGATAAGACACCGCGCCTATTAAAAAATAAATCTGATTTGAAAGCAGAAGTTTTATATTCTCAAGTTGCCTGTAGAGCGAGATTGTGGAATAAAAGCAGACTGGAAGTAACAGGACACCTATAATAAATTTAAGACACTTCTTAATCATAATTAAGAAGGGGTTAATCTTTCTTTCGAATCCATAAACGGCCTGAGAACCGGTGGTATACTTATGCTTCCCTCAGGCTGCTGATAATTCTCCAGTATTGCTACAACAGTCCTTGCAAGGGCAACGCCTGAACCGTTTAAGGTATGGACGTAGGCAGTTTTTTTAGTAGTTTTATCCTTGAATTTTATATTCGCCCTTCGCGCCTGAAAATCCTCAAAGTTTGAACAGCTTGACACCTCAAGCCATTTCTCTATCCCCGGCGCCCAAGCCTCTATATCATAACACTTTGATGCGGCAAAACTGAGGTCTGCTGTTGAAAGCGCAACCACGCGATAAGGCAGATCAAGAAGTTTTAAAATTTCTTCTGCATTTGCTAAGAGCTTCTCAAGTTCATCGTAAGAGGTTTCCGGTTTTACAAACTTTACAAGTTCTACCTTGTCAAACTGATGAACCCTTACAAGGCCTTTTGTGTCTTTTCCGTATGAGCCTGCCTCTCTTCTAAAACACGCTGAATAAGCAGCGTAATAGATGGGGAGTTCGCTCTCTTCCAGAACCTCATCCCTATGGATATTTGTAACAGGAACCTCTGCAGTTGGTATCAGAAATAGGTCATCATCCTTTAAGCGGTACATATCCTCTTCGAGTTTAGGAAGCTGGCCTGTTCCTGTCATACTTGCCCTGTTTACTAAAAATGGCGGCGAGACCTCTTTATAGCCGTGTTTTTTTGTATGAATGTCCAGCATAAAATTAATCAGTGCCCTTTCAAGCCTTGCGCCTTCTTTTTTATAGAGAACAAAATTTGAGCCGGCAATCTTTGATGCCCTTGGAAAATCTATAATATCCAGAAGTTCGCTTAATTCTGTGTGTGTTT
The DNA here is from genome assembly GCA_964506845.1 of uncultured Planctomycetia bacterium. Taxonomy (GTDB): domain Bacteria; phylum Omnitrophota; class Gorgyraeia; order VGKN01; family VGKN01; genus CAZDNS01. The sequence goes on from CAZDNS010000008.1 coordinate 1,835, forward strand.
TTGGTTTAAAGTTAAACTTTTTAATCTCGCCAACTGCCCGGACAATCTTATTTGAGTCGGCAGTGCCGATTGGTATTGAAATATGTGGTATATTTGGGATGTTATATAAAATTTTGGCTAAATTTTGCTCAATCTCTCCCACTTTTTTATCAATTTCATCTATTTTTTGGGATATTATCTTCATTTCAGATATAAGCCCTTTTGCATCCTTTTTTTCTTTTAATAGCTTGGCTATCTCATCTGAGGTAGTATTTTTTCTATTCTTTAATTTCTCTACTTCTGAAATAAAACCTCTTCTTTCGCTGTCAAGTTTTAACAAAATGTCTATATCTAAAGTAAGATTTCTATCTTTTATTGCCTTTTTTACCTTATCCGGATTTTCCCTTATAAATTTTATATCAAGCATATAATTATCCTTTCACCGCACTAAGTGGTTTTCCCTCACACCGCTCGGGAGAATATTTCTTAATTAGCCTTTAACTACTCCCAAAGGGCGCATCCTGCAAATTCGTTTTGAAATGCCGGCATTATGAACCACATTAACCACCTCATTTACATCCTTGTATGCCTCTGGCGCTTCTTCTGCAAGGGTTTCCCTTCCTTTTGCCCGCACATATATACCTTTCTCAAACAGTTCTCTCTCGATAGAACGGCCGCGGCAGGCTTTAATAGCTGCCGTACGAGAAAGGCACCTTCCTGCGCCATGACAGGTTGAGGCAAATGTTTCCCTCATCGCGCCTTCGGTTCCAACTAAAAGATATGAATGCCTTCCCATATCGCCGGGTATAATTACAGGCTGGCCTATATGTTTATACTCAGCAGGTAATTCAGGATGGCCCGGGCCAAATGCCCTTGTGGCGCCCTTTCTGTGGACGCATACCTTTATCTCTCTACCATCCACATTGTGTGTTTCTATCTTCGCTATATTATGGGCAACATCATAGATTAAACCCATACCGAGTTCCTCCCACTTCTTCCCGAATACCCTTTCAAATGATTTCCGAGTAAGATACATAAGGCACTGCCTGTTTGCCCAGGCATAATTGGCAGCGCATCTCATAGCAGATAGGTATGCCTCACCTTCAGGTGAATTCACAGGCGCGCAGGCCAGTTGCCTGTCAGGCACATTTATATTGTATTTTGTAAGGCATTTTATCATACTAGCTAAATAATCGTCGCATATCTGATAGCCAAGGCCGCGAGAGCCTGAATGTATCATTACAGTAATCTGGCCTTTCTTAAGGCCAAATACATTGGCTATTTCATTATCATAAATCTGGTCGATAGCCTGAATCTCTAAAAAATGATTTCCTGAACCGAGGGTTCCGGCCTGGCCTTTTCCTCTTTCATACGCGCGCTCTGAGACTGCATCCGGATCCGCACCCTCAATAGCGCCTCTTTCCTCTGTATGCTCTAAATCTTCTTCAACGCCATAGCCCCTGGACACAGCCCACTGAGAACCTTTTAATAAAAGCTGTCTTTCTTCGCTAAACGAAACCTTTATATCTCCGCTTGAGCCTACTCCTGCAGGAACATCATTAAATAAAGTGCCGACTAATTCTTTTAATCTCGGTTTTACATCTTCCTCTGTAAGATTTGTCTTTAAAAGCCGCAGGCCACAATTCACGTCGTATCCAACTCCTCCGGGCGAAACTACGCCGCCTTCTTTTATATCCGTGGCCGCAACGCCTCCTATAGAAAAACCATATCCCCAGTGTATATCCGGCATCGCGAGGGAATACTTGACTATGCCGGGTAGGAATGCAACATTGGCAACCTGCTCAAGGGCTTTATCGTGAATTATGCTCTCAAGCATATGCTCTGAGGTATAGACAATACCCGGCACGCGCATACCAGGTTTATAACTCTTTGGTATCCGCCAGCGCCAATCGTCTATCTTCTCAAATTTTCCCTGCCAAGTATCACCCATTCTGAAATTATACGTTATTGTTTATGAGTTATGGGTTAAAAACTTATAAGTCCTCACTTATAACTCATAACTATTTCTAGTCTATACATCAAAAATAATCTCTGCTTTCCAGATGTCTTTTTCTTTTTTTACAGCAAGATTATGATATGTAACCGCCTTTACCTCTGTTTTTAATATATCCTTTGAGGTAATATGCTCGCCTATTGCAGTTGATTCGATGCTTGTATTGTTCAGTCTGGCTATATGAAACTCTTTAAATACAAATAAATTCACGTTGCACTGGAATAACAGTTCTTTGAGCCAGTCGTGAAGGAGTTCTTCTAAATTTTCTGACTTTAGGTTTAACTTAAAATCCTCTTTCACCTTTATGCGGTTTAAATCCGAAATTATGTCAAAAAGGGCAAAGGCAGAATTCTTAAAGAGTCCTTTTAGGGTCTTGCCTTTTACCTTTATGCCTATATCGGCGGTGTGGGAGATGAGTTTGTATGGTCTCATAGGAGGAAGTAGCTAGTAGAAAGTAGCGAGTAACGAGTAGCGAGAAAAAAATAAAATCTCTCTACTCTCTACTTGCTTCTCGTTACTTGTTTTCAAAGTAAGTGAGGGCGGAAGGACTCGAACCTTCTACACCCACCTTAAAAGGGTGGTGCTCTGCCAGGTGAGCTACGCCCCCGTAAAAAACTGATTACAACGATTAATAACGATTACAGTGATAAGTAGTTCTTTATGTTTTTAATCTCTGTAATCATCGATTTATCGCCGTAATCACTGTCTCTGATTTCTTATTGAGGCTAAAACTCCATTATCTCTTTTTCTTTGTCCTTTAAAATCTGCTCTATCTTTTCTATGTGCCTGTCTGTTAATTTTTGAATCTCTTCCTGGGTTTTAAAACTATCGTCTTCGGTTATCTTACCATCGTTCTTTAGTTTCTTGACATGTTCGTTTGCATCACGCCTTATTGTTCTTAAGGAAATCCTGCTATCCTCTGCCATCTTTTTAACTAACTTTGCGAGCTCTTCCCTGCGCTCTTTGCTGAGCTGCGGTATGGAGATGCGTATGAGTTTACCGTCGTTGTTAGGCGTTATCCCCAGGTCGGATTTCGATATAGCCTTTTCAACCTCGGCTAATATGCTGATATCCCATGGCTGTATAACAATAAGGCGCGCATCGGGGGCAGAGATTGTAGCAAGTTGCTTAAGAGGCGTGGGCGTTCCGTAATACTCCACATGTATACCCTCTACAAGGCTCGGGGAAGCCCTGCCGGTCCTTATGGAACCGAACTCTCTCATTGCGGCCTCAATGGTCTTCTTCATTTTATCTTCTGTTTCATGCAATATGTTTTTTGTGAGCATACCCCACCCCCTTGATAAAACCTAAGGCATCAATTAATCAGATACGACTGTTCCAACCTTCTCGCCTAAAATTACTCTTTTTATGTTTCCCTCTTTGGTAAGATTAAAAACTATTATGGGAAGCCTGTTGTCCATACAAAGACTTATGGCAGTTGAGTCCATAACCTTTAAACCCTTTTTCAATACCTCTAAATACTTAAGATGTGTAAATTTTCTGGCATGTCTGTCTTTGTTGGGGTCAGAAGAAAATACACCGTCCACCTTGGTTGCCTTTAAAATAACCTCTGCGCCTATCTCTATTGCCCTGAGGGCAGCTGTAGTATCGGTGCTGAAATAGGGATTACCTGTCCCTCCTACAAAAATAACAACGCGGCCTTTCTCAAGATGCCTTATGGCGCGGCGCCTGATATAAGGTTCTGCAAGTTTCTGCATCTCTATAGCCGTCTGCACCCTCGTAAATACCCCTTTCTTTTCAAGGGCATCCTGTAACGCCAGGCCGTTTATGACGGTTGCCAGCATACCCATATAGTCTGCGGTAGAGCGGTCTATGCCCTGACGTGCCGCATTAACCCCTCTAAAAATATTCCCACCGCCTATTACCACTGCTATTTCAAGACCCAGGTTTTTGATTTCCCTTATCTGGCTGGCTATTGAGCTTGCCATATTCGGCTCTATACCGTATTTCTGTTCTCCCTGCAGGGCCTCTCCGCTTAATTTTAACACTATCCTCTTATAGATCGGTTTTTGTTTCATAAAAGGCACTCCTTTTGGAAAATGGGGACGGGTTTTTCGGGAAGGATATAAAAATAAAAGGCGTTTATATGTCGGGTATCTGACATCTCGAACGAAATCTAATTGAGCCCTCCGGGGGTTTTTCTAGCCAAGGGCTCATCTAATTCCTTATTCCTCTCCAACCTGATACCTCGTAAATCTTTTTATAACGATATTTTCGCCAACCTTGGCTATTAGCTGCGTAAGGCAGTCTTTTATTCTGATATTCTGGTCCTTTATAAAAATCTGCTCAAGTAAACAGTTCTGCCTGAAAAATTCTTCCTTTTCGCTGTCGCTTAGCTTTTCTGTCAGGTTTTTGTCCGCATCTTCTATTTTTACGAATCTCGGATTTGTTGCCGCTACCTGCATAGCAATGTTCTTTACAAAATTATAAAATTCCTCGTTACGCGCGACGAAATCCGTCTCGCAGTTCACCTCAAGGAGAACCCCTATTCTGTTACTGTGGTGTATATAAGCGGCTATTATTCCCTCCTTTGCTATGCGGGAGGATTTTTTCTTTGCAATTGCTATGCCTTTTTTATTTAAAATTTCAATTGCCTTTGACATATCGCCTGCGGCATCCCTAAGGGCATCCTTGCAGTCCATAACGCCTGCGCCTGTCTTTTCTCTGAGTTCTTTTATAAGCTCCACATCTATTGCCATATTTTTAGCCTTCCTTTTGCAACCGCTGAAACGCGAAAACTGCAACCGCTAAAACGCAAAATTAGTAACCCCCGAAACGCAGAAATCTTTTTTTGCGTCTTTTGCGGTTACTCCTTTTTAACCTTTATAGATTTTTTCTTTCTTTTTATCTTCTGCGCATCCTCTGTGGGTAATTCCTTATTAGCAACCTCTTCCGGTATAGTCTCTTCAGATTCTATAGGGAGGGCTGTCTTTTCGCTTTCGCTAACTTCCTCTTGAGGAGTCTCCTTTGCCTCTACAGGCTGCTGCATCTTCTTGCCCTCAAGGATACTCTCCGATATAAGAGATACGATAAGTTTTATCGATCTTATCGCGTCGTCATTTCCGGGTATGGGATAGGTAATCTTATCCGGATCGCAGTTTGTATCTACGAGCGCGACTACCTCAATGCCAAGTTTATTGGCATCGTTTACGGCAAGCTCTTCTTTCTTGGGATCGATAACAAAAATTGCCCTTGGCAGGTTATTCATATCGACTATGCCGAGCAAATTTTTCTCAAGTTTTATTATTTCCTTATCTAAAGAAGCCGCCTCTTTCTTCGAAAGGCTGTTAAAAATACCCTCCTTCTTCATTTTTCTCAAGTCCTTGAGTCGGTTTACGCTTTTTCTTATAGTGGAAAAATTTGTCAGCATCCCGCCGAGCCACCGCTGGTTCACGTAAGGCATGCCGCAGTTGGTAGCTTCTTCCCTTATTACCTCCTGCGCCTGCTTCTTAGTGCCGACAAATAGCACGGTTTCCCTGTTTCTTACCACTTCCCTCAAAAAATTCGACGCTGCCTCGAGCGCCCCTAACGTTTTCTGAAGGTCTATTATATAGATACCCTTTTTCTGGCCAAAGATATACTTAGCCATTTTTGGGTTCCACTTTTTTGTTTGATGGCCGAAGTGAACGCCTGCCTCAAGAAGCTGTTTTACAAGTCCCTCTCTCAATTTAAAACCCTCCTTTTAATAAGCAGATAATTTACGGAACGCAAGTGACGTAAATTATAGACTGAATTTTAGTCGTCTGCGAATTAACCCCGCTTCTTGCTTTCGCAAGAAAGCAGCGGGGTATTTTCGCACTTATAATTTATGTTCGCTACCGCTCCATAAAATATGTGCTCAAATAAATAGGCATGCAACTTATGCCCGCCTGCCGTCGGGCAGGGAACAAGGTAAATATAAGTTGTATGCGCGAATTAATCCCGAGCTTACCCTGAAAATATCGAACCCTCGGAATTTCTGAGAAATTCCGAGGACTTAAGTCCCGAGAAATTCTTTAGAATTCCTCGGGGGAGATTTTCAAGGTGTGTAAGCGAGGGATCTGTTATCGTATCGTTCTCACTTTCGTCGCTGCTTTGTTTGTGTGAATCCTTCGACTCCGCTCAGGATTATCCCGAGCAAGTGAAACGCGTCGAGGGACGAGGTCGAACCATTACCCCCCCGCTCTTTCTCGCCTCGTAGTTTCTCTTCTGAGCAGAAAAGAGCAGGGTAAAGTTGTTGCATTATACAAAAGATTATCCATTTTTGCAACATAATTCATTATCTAAACTGAGGGGTCGTGGGAAACTCCCCGACCCCTCATCCCGAGCGAAGCGAGGGATCTCAAAGATCCTTCGGACGACCTCAGGATGAGCCCTCGATAAATATAAAAAATTCTCCGAGGACTCATCTAAACTGCATAGCGTAGTATCTCTTATAGGCGCCCTCTTTCTCCAGAAGCGCCTTCTGGGTGCCCATTTCGGCTATCCTGCCGTTTTCCAGCACAATTATATTCGAGGCGTGCTTTATGGTGGAAAGTCTGTGGGCTATTAAAAAAACGGTTCTGCCCTTCATAAGGTTTTCTATTGCCTCTTGAACCAGCCTTTCATTTTCGGAATCAAGCTGGGAGGTTGCCTCATCCAGTATCAGGATAGGCGGATTCTTAAGCACCGCTCTTGCAATGGCTAGTCTCTGCCTCTCTCCGCCTGATAATTTAAAACCCCTTTCTCCCACAACGGTGCCGTATTGGTTTGGTAATTTCATAATAAAATCGTGCGCGTTGGCTATTTTTGCCGCTTCTAAAACTGCCTCTTTTGGGGTATTTAACCTGCCGTAAGTGATATTTGCCAATACGGTATCGTTAAAGAGAATAGTTTCCTGCGTAACGACCCCTATCTGTTCCCGCAGAGATTTAAGGGTGACAGTTCTTATATCCTTTCCGTCGATAAGGACAGTTCCTTTTGAAGGGTCATAAAAACGGGGTATAAGATTTACAAGGGTGGTCTTTCCAACGCCGGAAGGCCCCACAATTGCAATAATATCCCCCCTCTTAACGGAAAATTTTATGTCTTTCAAAACCTCTTGTGCATCGTAACTAAAACTAACGTCTCTAAACTCTATTCTTTCCCTAAAATAACCTAGTTCCTCAGCCTCTTTTGCCTGGGTTATCAGGGGCTTTGTATCCAGTATCGTAAATATCCTTGTGGCTGCCGCAAGGGCCTGTTGATTTATTCCGTAGACCCTGCTTAACCTGTTAAAGGGCCTAACAAGCGAAAGCAGCGCCGCAAGATAGGCGATAAAGGCGCCCGGGCTAAGCCTGTTCTGGACCACTTCCTTGCCGCCGAACCACAGTATAATAACTGCGGCTATAATTCCCACAAACTCCGAGACAGGCCCTATTGCTATCATCCGCTTTGTACTCTTCATATTTATATTGTAGAATTGATCGTTCTCTCTTATAAATCTATCTTTTTCGTAACCTTCCATGGCGAAGGATTTAACTATCCTCATACCCGTTATAGTCTCATATAGCATAGTATTTATATCCGCCATCTTCTCCTGAGAGAGCCTGCTTATCTTTCTTAGTTTCCTGCCTATCTTGATTATAGGATACGTAACTATAGGCGGTATAATCAGGCTTACCAATAAGAGCGGCCAGCCTATTGAAAAACTCATCTTTATTATAAAAATGGCAAAACCGCATACCACAATCTGAAGGCTGTGGTAGATTAAGTCGGTTATACCCTCGGTGATGGAGTTTTGAATAACGCCTGCATCATAGGTTACCCGCGATACGAGACTGCCGGCGCGATTTGCATCGAAATAACCTATAGAAAGCGTAAGCAGTTTAAGATAGAGCGTTTCTTTTATATCCCTTACAACCCTCTGACCTACATCGTTTATAAAGTAAGAATGCAGAAATGTAAGCACGGCCTTCAGCATAAACGCGAACACGAGCCATAATACAATGTAATTTAAAAGTTTATCAGGGGGTATCGAGTTTATCCTATAAATAATATTTTTTAAAAAACCCGGGATATTATCGCTTACTATTATTAATCTCCCGCTTAAAACCCTGTCTACAAGCGGTATTATCATCCCTATGGATACCCCGCTTGTAAAGGTGCTTGTCAGGACCATTAAAAGACCTGCGAGTGCAAGTCTAGCGGAGTGTGGTTTTATAAAATTTAATAATCTTATATATTCGCTCATAGTTCTTTAAAAAGTAAATTCTACTATATAAATTCCTATATGTCGAGCAAATTCTGGATTGCTTTAGCCCTTGAAAGGTGTTATAATTCTTCCCATATGAGAAAAATAAAAGTGGGAGTCATAGGGGTTGGGGCCTTGGGTTCCATGCATGCCAGGCTATATTCCGTATTAAAGAATGCTGAACTTGTAGGCATATGCGATATAGACCCAAAACGCCTAAATCTTGTAGCAAAAAACCTTGAATGCCGCACCTTTATAAACTACCAGAAACTCCTTGGACTGGTTGACGCAGTAAGTATAGCGGTCCCTACCCGTCTTCATTTCAACATAGCAAGGCAGTGTCTGCTTAAAGATGTAAATATCCTTGTCGAAAAACCTATAACTCTAAATCTACCCCAGGCAGATAAACTCCTTGAACTTGCCAGAAAAAAGGGGCTGATTCTCCAGGTAGGGCACGTTGAACGCTTCAACTCCGCTGTAAGGACGATAAAGCGCTTTATAAAAAATCCGCGCTTTATCGAATGCCATAGGCTGGGCCCATTTGTTAAACGCGTCACGGACGTGGGGGTCGTGCTGGACCTTATGATACACGATATAGACATAGTACTTGCCCTGGTAAATTCCAGAGTCCGCAATATCGAGGCAATAGGTGTAAAGATATTGTCGAATTTTGAAGACATAGCAAATGCGCGTATAACCTTTGAGAGCGGCTGCGTGTGCGATCTAACCGCAAGCAGGGTAAGCCCTGAGGCGGTAAGGAAGATAAGGATATTTGAGGAAGATGCATATATATCGCTGGATTACGCCAATCAAAGCGCCCTCCTTTATAAAAAATATAATAAAAAAATAATAAAAAAATCGATTGTTATAAAAAAAGGCGAACCCCTGAAGGCAGAACTTGAGTCCTTTATTGAATGCGTAAAGGATAAAAAAAGGCCTATAGTCTCAGGAAAAGAGGCGAGGGACGCTCTCTTTATGGCGATAGAAATACTGAATAAGATAAAATGTGTAGAAAGATATTGATAATAGCCGGGGAAGCCTCCTCTGACCTGCACGGTTCAAACTTAGTAAAGGCTGTTAAACTTCTTGATAAAGAAATCGACTTTTTCGGCCTGGGCGGGCCTCTTATGAAGGCCAGCGGAGTAGATGTAAAGTTCGATATAGCCAGCCGTGCCTTTATAGGAGTAATAGAGGTTTTTAAACATATAGGGTATTTCTCAAATATATACGCTCATATGACTAGCCTGTTAGATACCAACAGGCCCTCTCTTGCCATACTGATAGACTACCCTGGATTTAACTTAAGATTTGCCAGGGAACTTAAAAAGAGAAAAATCCCTATAATATATTACATAAGCCCGCAGGTCTGGGCATGGGGGAAAAAAAGAATAAACGTTATAAAACAACTGGTGGATAAAATGCTGGTTATCTTCCGATTTGAAAAGGAGTTATACGACTCTTACGGTATAGACTGCGATTTTGTAGGACACCCTCTTCTGGATATTGTAAAACCTGCTAAAGAGGTCGAGGATTTTAAAAAAATGCTTGGCTTAAACGGCTCTTATCCGATAATAAGCCTCTTGCCGGGTTCAAGAGAGAACGAGATAAGACACATCTTACCCATAATGTTAAATACCAGCCGCCTGATTAAAAATGCCTTTGGTGAGGCTCAGTTTATTCTGATAAAGGCTACCACTATACCAGTTAGCCTTATCGGTGAAATTATAGGAAAATCCTTTACAGACTTAAATATAAAAACCTATGAAAACGACAATTATAACCTGTTGAACATCTCAGATTTTGCCCTGGTATGCTCAGGCACTGCAACGCTTGAGACCGCTATATTAGGAAAACCTATGATTGTGATTTACCGGGTGGGATTTTTAAGCTGGTTTATCTTAAAAAATCTGATAAAGATACCGAACATCGCTCTGGTAAACGTGATAGCCGCTAAAAAGATTGTGCCTGAATTTGTCCAGTTTAAGGCAAGGCCTTCATTGATTGCAGAAGAGGCTATAAGAATTCTAAAGAGTTCCAATGAGATGTTGAAGATAAGGGAAGGTTTAAATTCTATTAAAGAGGTTTTACTCCCGCAAGGTGCAAGCGAGCGCGCAGCCAAAATCATCCTGGACTATCTAAACAGAAATCTACCTTAGTTTAATCTTCTTCCTGAAATCCATAAGTTCTTTCGGCGAAACAGTTGTTTTCTCGGAGTAAGCAAGATTAACAAGTTCTACTCTCTCAAAATCCTTAAAACCATAGCTGTATAGGACATCGGCTATTATCTTAAAGACCAGCGGATTTATATCGGCTTTAGAATAGTAGTGTTTTTTTCCGGACTCGGATAGCCTTTCTAAAAAATTCTCCAGTACCATCGTAAACGGGTCTGGGCTGCCTTTGTTTTGCCTGGATTTTTTAAGGGTTGTCTCAAACAGGCTTGCTATGTCCAGAAACTTCTTCTCCGATATATCGAGTGTAAGCCTGAAGGCGCCATTTTGGGACGTTTCCTCTTTCAGGAATTCACCCTTTGAGTAACCGGCGTAGAAATCCTTCAGCATATAAGGATGCAGGCTAAATTCATAGATAATCCTCTGCGCTATCTGACCTGCCAAAAAATCAGGAAATTCAATCGCCTCAAAAAAGTATTCTTCCTTTGGACTATCAAATAATCTGGATATATTCTCATCCAAGACGAATTTCCCTAAGCCTGTCTCGCTAACGTCTTCAAACAATATAACGGCCTTCTCGATAATTGGCGTAAGATTAGCCGTGTTTATTAAAAATATATATTCGTTCCTGAAAAACCTGGGAAACAGGAATATATAGCCTTCAAAACCCTCTTTCGGGCTAAAGCTCTGCCAGACATTGCATCTTATAAGGGCTTTGTCCTTCGATACCCTGACTGAGTTAAGTTTATCTATTCTGAATACCCTGTCGTTCTTGTAATCATTCTCTCTTAGAAAACTAAAAAATAACTCGTCTAACTGGTTTTCCCTCTTGGTATTTAAAAAATATTCGTTTATGAGCTGGCTCTGGGTCTTTTTCTGGGCATCAGAAAAGAAGTTCTTTATTATTGACTCCCCCGCAATTTTCGGATTAAGCCTCGTATCGTAGATTATTCTCTTTCCGCCCTCGCTTAAGGATATGTCTTCATACTTCAATCGCTTGGTATCAGTTATATATCCTATATATATTCTTTCAATGCCATTTTGCTTGTCTAATATTACTGCCTCAAAAAAATCCACCCTGGCATCTGTAGATAAGGCGACCCTTGTGATGGCAATTAAAAAATTATTTAAACCCCTCTCTACCTTTTTATCCAGTCTTCTATATTTATACATAAGCATCGTGAGCTGATTTTTCAAATCAACTCCTACCTTGTAATCTATCTTTTCAGGATAGACGTAGTCCATTGTAAGATAGCCTGCAAGGGTTGTGCCGAGAAGTTTTGCCTTTACATCTAACTTATACTCATCCTGGCATATCCGCTCAAACTCCTGCGCAACTCTCTCCTTGGGATAATTCTTTCCTATGGAGTTGCAGCCTAAAGAGGGGCCTATGGCTGCTAAAACCGCCAAAAATAATAAACCCAGATTTTGCAATAGCAAAATCTGCCCGTAGGGCCGCCTGATTAAATCTCGAAGAGATTTAATCAAGAATGGCGGGGGAATCCCAAAATTTGACTGCACATTTTTGCGCAAGCTATTTCCGTCGCAAAGTGATTTCCAATGCAAATTTTGGGATAAATAGAATCTGAGTTTATAATTTTTATCTAATCGCATATAGGGCGGGGAATACTATTTAGTTGAGGGATCGAAAAAACACTGGAGCCCCACGTGCATGCACGTGGTCCCATAAAACTTTTACGCCCCTCGTGGGGCGACGTCCCGAACCACCATTCACCCATGGCCATAGGCCATGGTCCTCTGGCAACGGGATAGAAAACTCCCGACCCTTCATTTAGTTTCAGGTTGGGTGTTTATTTTATCTTTATGGGCTTTCCCGTATTCGGCAAATATTGCCTCTATCTCATCATATTCCAGCTCTTCTTTGGTAAGAAGCTCGTTTGCAAATCTGTCTAATAATATCTCTTCTTTCTTTAGAATTACCTCCACGTCCTTAAGGCATTGCTTAAGTATCATAAGCGTTTCTTCATTAAGTTTTTCCTTGGTCCTATCGGAAAGCCTGTCGCCTACGCCTTCGATAAGCCCTGTGCTGAGAAGCACCTCATAATCACCTATGAAACCATCGGAGCCCATACCTAAATTCCAAACCATCATATGCGCTTCTCCCATAGCCTTCTGGAAATCACTCGAGACACCGTCAGACGTGCTGCCACACTTCATCTTTTCTGCGACATATCCTGCAAGTGCTACCTTTATAGTGCCCATAATTCTTTCTTTGTTATGAAGGAACAATTCCTCGCTTGGCTGGTGATATACAACACCTAAGTAGTCTCTTCTTGAGATGATTGACGCTTTAAATACATCGTCGGTAGGATGTAAAAAATAGGTAACTATTAAGTGTCCTGCCTCATGGTATGCCACGCGTTTTCTTTCATCCTGGGTCATTTTCTTACGGTGTTTTAAGCCAAGGTCAATCCTTTCAATGGCCTCAGAGATATCCTTAAATATAACATTATCCCTCTTATTCCTTGCTGCTATCAGCGCAGATTCCTTTACTATATTTTCAATATCAGCGGGGGATTTCCATACAGTCCGCATAGCGAGCTTTTTCAAATCAATGCCGGGGTCCCATTTTATCTTCTTAAAATAATACTGAAAGAGTTTTTCCCTTTCTTCAAAGTTTGGCCTGTCTACATATATCTTTCTGTCAAATCTTCCCGGCCTTAAAAGGGCTGCATCAAGCACTTTTTCCTGTGCATTTGTTGCGCCAATTATAACCACATCTTCCTGGCGCTCATTAAGACCGTCCATCTCTATAAGAAGCTGGTTTACGGTGTTATTCTGTTCTGTCCTGGCGCCAAATCCAAGGTCTGCAGACCTTGAGCGACCTACTGCATCAAGTTCATCTATAAACAATATGCAGGCGCCGTGGCCATAAGCAAGTCTTCGCGCCTTCTTGAAAAGCTGCCTTACCCTGGCAGGGCCTACTCCTACAAACACCTCCACAAATTCGCTTCCAGAGGCAGAGATAAACGGAATACCCGCCTCTGTAGCAATTGCCTTTGCTAAGTATGTCTTGCCGCAACCCGGAGGCCCTACCATAAGTATTCCCCTTATAACCTTGCCGCCAATTTTTTGCACCATCTTCCTGTCTTTCAGAAGTTGAACTACCTCCATAGCCTCGCGCTTGGCTTCGTCCATTCCAATCACATCGGAAAAATGTATGTTCACCTGTTCGGATTTTATCAATTCCTTTTTCATCTGGCCTATACCGCCGCGAAATACAGTCATATACATATAGACAAATATAAAGGCATTCAGCGCAACCATCAAAAGCTGAAGAGGCAATGTGGCAATTGTAAGTTTTGCATAGAAAGATTCCAGGCTCATAAGCCCCCATATTGCAAGCCCTATGAGCAAAACTACTGCAAAAATTATAACAATCTTAACCCAGTGTTCCATAAAAAATAATTTTAGTTTGCGTGAAAGCATTTTATCTCCTTAATGAGCCCACAACTTACGGAACAAACGTAGTGCGTGAGCGTAAGTTGTTTGGGCGAATTAACCCCGAGCTTACACTGAAAATATCGAAGAGATTTTCAGGGTGTATAAGCGAGGGGTCTGTTATCGTATCATCTCCTACGAGTCCCGAAGCGTCGGGACGAGTCCTTCGACTGCGCTCAGGATGGTGAGCAAAGTCGAACCATTAGACCCTTGACATCTTCGATGTCAAGGGTAAATTCAGATATACAACTTATGTCATTACATTCCATAAGTTGTGTCTTCATTTAACAAATTATAACATAGATAGTTAAAATTTTCAACTATTTATCAAATCTTATTAAAAGTATTAAATAGCCACTATTGTTATATTATTCCTATCAGCAAATTCAATCAGGTTTTTCTCGTCAATAAAGAGGGTCTTTTTTGCCTCAACCGCAATAACATTGGAACCTATCTCTATAAGGGTTTTCACTGTATTTATTCCGATTACAGGGATGTCAAATCGCATATCCTGAAAGGGTCTTGCCACCTTTATGACCACAGCCCCTGGACCAGCTAGGCTGGCTGCCCGCTTCATTGCTTCATCGGTTCCCTCTACTGCCTCAACAGAGACAACGACCTTATCCTTTACCACAATAGTCTGGCCGATATCAAGCCCTGCAACCTCCCGCGCAATAGGAAATCCAAACTCTATGTCCTGCATTTCGCTATCTGTAGGAACCCTTTTGGTAAGCACCCCTGCTTGCGGCAGAAATTCATCTAAAAACGTGGTAGAATTAACAATTTCAATGCCTTGCGACTGTAGCATATCGATTAGCGATGAAAGCAGGCTGGTATCTCTGCCATCCTTGAGCGAGGCAAACAGGTGTTTTGCCTTCTCGTCCAGCTGTATGCTTCTGTCAAATATGTTGACCTTTTTAACCTGACCTGCCATCACAGCTTTATTTACGCCTTCTTGTTTAAATGCGGTTAATAATTTTGAGAGTTCTCCAAGCCTAACCCAGTATAACTTGTCCATATATCCGTCAATCGAGCTATCGGCTTCCCCCTCTATCGCTACGCACACCACGCTATAGCCCATACTCTTTGCTGCCTGGGCAAAGAGTATGGGAAATTTACCGTTTCCTGCAATTAAACCTATTTTATTCATAAGACAGCTTATATGCCTATGCCACGTTTTGATGATTTTACAAAATCTACAAGGTAGGTGATTTCTGGGATTTCGGGGAGTTCCTCTTCAACCTTTTCAACTGCATGAGTTGTGGATAATCCTGACTTAAATAATATTTTTATAGCCTTCTTTAGAATATTTCTAACTTCTATGGACATATTTACCCTTTTTAAGCCCACGCTGTTTAAGCTCACAACAGACGCAGGCTGTCCCACAGCCAAAGAATAAGGAGGGATATCCTGCATCACTCTTGAGATGCCTCCTATCATTGCTAATTTACCTACCCTGACGAATTGATGTATGGCTACTAAGCCGCTGATTATAGTATTGTCTTCTATATAGACATGTCCCGCGAACGTCGCGGCATTTGAAATCACAACACTATTTCCTATTCTACAGTCATGCGCTATGTGGACATACGCCATTATAAGATTATCTTTTCCTACAATAGTTGTTCCGCCGCCTTCTTTTGTGCCCCGATTTATCGTAACAAATTCCCGTATTATATTATTATCCCCTATCTTAAGAAAACTCTTTTCGCCCTTAAATTTAAGATCCTGAGGAATTTCTCCGATTATAGAGCCTGTAAATATCCTGCAGTTTTTGCCAATGGTGGTGTTACCTGTTATATAGCAATGATGGCCTATCTGGGTATTTTCTCCTATGGCCACATCCTTATCTATAACAGCGTAATGACCAATCTCTACGGAATCGGCCAATTTCGCCTTAGGATGAATTATCGCTGTTTTTTCAATTTTCATCGGCGTTATTTAAGGCTCAACTAAGCTAAACATCAACTCTGCCTCTGCGACCACTTTGCCTTCAACTAAAGCCCTTGTCCTAACCTGTCCTATTTTTGACTTAAGACGAATCACCTCTGCCTCAAGCCTTAACTGGTCCCCCGGCATAACTATCTTTCTAAACTTGACATTATCTATACTCATAAAATAGGCATATTTACCTAAATTTTCGCGTTTATTTAACATAAGCACCCCTGCCACCTGCGCAAGTGCCTCAACTATAATTACGCCCGGCATAACAGGCCTTCCGGGAAAATGCCCCTTAAAAAAGTAATCGTTTATCGTTACATTTTTTATTCCAACCGCCCTCTTATCCTCCTCAAGCTCAATAATCTTGTCCACGAACAAAAACGGATATCTGTGTGGCAATATCCTCTGTATCGCGTTTATATCAAGTTCTCCAATAAAGGGCTCTACATGGACTGCTGGTATACCGCTCTCTACCAGATGCTCCCGCAGGCTTTTTATCTTCTGAATAAGTTTTATATTCAGGGAATGCCCGCTCTTAAAGCCGATTATGTGCCCCTTTATGGAAAAACCTAAAAGATTTAAATCCCCCAGAAGGTCAAGTATCTTATGCCTTACAAATTCGTCCTCAAATCTCAGGCGGTTGTTAATAATGCCCTTTTCTCCTACCACAAGGGTATTGCTATAATCTGCGCCTTTGCCCAAACCCTGATTTCTTAATTCATTTGCTTCCATCTTGGTACAAAACGTCCTTGAGGGCGCTATTTCCTTCTCAAAAGAACCCTCACTCAAGACATAACTCATAAACTGAGATTTTAGCATGGGATGGTTATAGTTCAGCGTATAAGAAATCCTTAAGCCATCAGAGGGAAACACGGCTAAAATCGAATCTTTTTCTTCTACCCATATAGGCTCGCGAATCGGGAAAATTTTTTTCGCTGCATCCAGTTCTTTTTTGCCGGCTCTTTTTAGCGCCTCAAAAAACCCTAGGGCGCTCCCATCCATACCCGGAAGTTCTTCCGCATCTAATTCAATGGCAATGTTATCTATGCCTAATCCTATAAGCGAGGCAAGCAGGTGTTCTATAGTCTGGGTTTCTAAATCCTTATTGCCTATGGAGGTCCTTCTCGGACGCATTGATATATTAATTACGTTTGATATATTGCAGGCTATGCAAGGTTTATCCGGCAGATCTACCCTTAT
Organism: uncultured Planctomycetia bacterium; assembly: GCA_964506845.1. Classification (GTDB taxonomy): domain Bacteria; phylum Omnitrophota; class Gorgyraeia; order VGKN01; family VGKN01; genus CAZDNS01. The sequence goes on from CAZDNS010000008.1 coordinate 18,810, forward strand.
GAATTTTATGCCAAAATCTGCGGGGGCAGGTCTTAAGGTCATTTTTACGGGCTTACCGGTATGTATGCCTATACCTTCGAGCCTAACTTCTCTTTGAATTGTTTGTTGCAGTGGTTCCACCTAATTTCTCCTTTAATTCTTCAAGTGTTTTCTCAAGCCTATCTAAACGCTCTGCAATCACGGGTAAGCGCTGTATGAGGGCGTTTATTCTTTTTGCCTGGGCGTGTGGTTTCGCAGGATAGCCCGATACGCAGGCATTGGGTAAAACGGATTTGGTTACTCCTGCCTGGGCTGCCACTATCGCATTATCTCCTATTGTGATATGACCCGCTATGCCGGCCTGGCCTGCAAGGGTCACATTTTTTCCTATGGTTGTAGAACCCGATACCCCTACCTGAGCAACTATTATAGAATTCTCGCCCATTGCCACATTGTGGGCTATCTGGACAAGATTATCTATCTTACTTCCCTTTCCTATCAGGGTTTTTCCGAATCTTGCCCTGTCTATGGTCACATTCGCCCCTATCTCGACCTCATCCTCGATAACTACTATTCCTACCTGGGGTATTTTGTAATGGCCGCCCTCTACAGATACAAAACCAAAACCATCGCTGCCGATAACCGTGCCTGAATGTATAATGACCCTTGAGCCTACAGTTATATTTTCCCTTATAGATACATGGGGGTATATGAGACTACGTTGGCCTATTCTTGTGTTTCTACCTACATAAATGCCCGCATATAAAACGGCGTTATCTCCTATTTCGGCATTATCTTCTATAACACAATAAGGCCCTATGGACACATTTTTGCCTAATTTTACTTCCTTGCCTATTATGGCGGTCTTGTGAATGCCCTTGGGATGTTTTGTGCTATCCGTGGAAAAAAGCGCAACCACCTTTGCAAAAGCAAGGGAGGGGTTATCCGTCCGGATAATCGGTTTTGGCGCACTTTTTACATCGTAAGAGGTGACTATGCAAGAAGCCTTTGTTTGGTTTACCAAGGGAAGGTATCTGGTATTTGCCAAAAAGGTTATATCTCCCTCTTCGGCTTCTTTTATACCGCAGATACCTGTTATAACGACGGAATTGTCGCCGACCACCTCGCCGTCTATAAGTCTGGCTATATCTCCAATGGTTTTCTTAAACATATTTTGTCGTTTATCCCGAATGAGGTTGTCCTCCGAAGTAAAGTCGCCGCATTCGGCATCATTTCTTTTTATATCTTTCATTTAAAATTTTTATTATCTGGTCTGTCATGTCCGCATTTTTATCGCCGTATATGACCATCCCTTCGCTTCTGACTATCATAGTATATTTTTCTTTCTGGCCATACTCCTCCACAGTCGCATATATCTCTTTTATAATTTCTTTTAAAAAATTATCCCTCTGGCGTGTAAGCGCCTCTCTTACCTCGGTATCAAATTTCTTAAGTTCGGTAACCTTTGAATCTATCTGGTTTTGCTTCTCTTCCTTCCCCTTCTCGCTTAAGAGTTCAAGTTCATCCTTCAGGTGTTTTATATCGTTAACTAATTTGTCCCTCTCTTTTTGTTTCTCGCTTCCCTTTGCCTCCAGCGTCTTGTCGTACTCCTTTGTCTTTTCATACTCATCAAATATCTTTCCCAAATTTATATAGCCCACCTTGGGGGCTTCTGAAAAAACAAGACTTGCACTGCTGAATATAAAAACGGCTAAAACAACAAAGGTTGTAAGACTTTTCATAATTTATGCCTCCTTTAATGAACACTTGCCTTATGGAGCACAGGGTGCGACATAAGGCAATCTTCTTTGTTTAACCTCTTGGTTTGTGTGAATTAAACCCTTGACATCGAGATGTCAAGGGTAAATTCAGACTGATAACTTACGTTTCCGCCAAAAATCTTGGCGGACACGCCAACGTTTTATGGCGGGCGCTTGCACTCCGTAAGTTATGTCTTCATTTAAAAACCCCTGGACATACTGAAATAGAACCTGCCCTTTTTCTTCTCGCCCGGCAACTCATCCAAAGGATATCCGTAATCAAGCTTTACAGGCCCGATAGGGGTTTTTATCCTGACACCTAAGCCTGTGCCGGATTTATAATCGCCTGAGCCTATATCCGAAACCTTCTCCCAGACATTTCCTACATCATAAAATGCCGCACCCTTTATATACTCAAAAAGCGGAAAGGTATATTCCGCATTTGCTACTACCATTGACTCTCCGCCTATGGGCTCACCAGAAATATCTTTGGGACCAACCTTTCTCTCTTTATATCCCCTTATGGTATTTGCGCCGCCCGCAAAGAACCTTTCGTATATGGGAACTCTGGGTGAGTCCGAAAAGGTATCCACTGTACCTGCCCTGAGCTTTAACTCAAGTACAAAAGCTTCAAATTGCGTAAAATATATACTCGTACCCGTAAGATTTTTTATGAAATCCTTATCTGCTCCAAAGGGACCACCTGCTATTTCGCTAGAAAAATAGGCGCTATAACCCGTTGTTGGATTAAATACGCTGTCCCTGGTATCCCTGGACAGTTGGCACATAAGGCTGCTTACGGTATTTGTACCTTCCTCCGCCTTAAAGTCAGCTGAGGCATTTGTAGGCACATCAGATATCTTAACCTCTTCAAGGCGGTAGGTAAGGTCGCCCCTGTTAAATTCGCCGAATGCCTTACCAAGCCTTATATCCCCGCCTGTTCTTTGCTCATCATAACTGAAACCGCTGGTTCCGCTTCTATAATGAGTTGTCCTGTAGAGATCAAACCCAAAGGAAATAGGCCTGTCGAATACCCATGGTTCTGTAAAACTTACGAGATAGTCTTTTCTTGTTCTTCCGAGTTCTGCCCTTACCTTTAGGTTCTGGCCTGCGCCTGTGAAATTTGGAAAGTTCATTATGTCAAAATTATTCTGGGCAATCTCGATAAAACCAACGAGCCTATCTATGGAACTATACCCTCCGCCGAAACTGAATTCGCCTGTCTTGGCTTCCTTGACAGTGACCGCCAGATTTTTCTTGGTGGGGCTGGAACCCTCTTCAATATCATAAGAAACCTCTTCGAAAAATCCGAGGTTATATAATTTCTCCTTGGAGCGCCTCAGTTTAACCCCATCGAACCTCTCGCCTGGAAAAATCCTTAGCTCCCTCCTGATAACCACATCCTTGGTTTTGGTATTACCCTTTATTATAATCTTATCTACATAGCAGACCTCGCCCTCTGTTATGTTATAGGAAATATCTATATTTTCAGTTTCTTCGTTTAAGAGGGTATCTGCCCTTGCATCCGCGAATATATAGCCTTTCTCAAAATAAAGGTCCTGAATGTTCTGCTCGTCCCTTTTTAATGCATTGTGCGAAAAGATAGAACCTGTTTTCATCTTAAGTTTCGGAAATATCTCTTGGCTTGAGAACACCTTGTTACCCTTTATTTTGATATCGCCGACCTGATATTTATTCCCTTCCTCGATTTCAATGTTTATATTTATAAAACGATTGTCCCGGATATATTCTGTATGGGGGGTAATTTTAATATTGATAAAACCATTGTCCTCATAAAATATCTTAAGCCTTTCTATATCCTCATCAAACACATCCTTTTTAAAAAAACCTGAAGAGAATAACCAGGCCCTTTTTGTCTTCATTAATTTTAATAGCTTGCTGGCTTTAAAGGATTTGTTACCGGATATCTTTATTTGCTTAACCTTTGATTTTACGCCCTCGTCTATTTTAAAGGTAACAGTTGCCTTGTTCGTAACGCTGTCTATATTTATCTCAAAATCTACCTTGGCAAGGTGAAATCCTTTCTTTTCATAAAATTTGTATATTTCGCTTGTGTCATCCTTAAGTTGCCTATTGTCCAGAAATTCACCCACTTTTGATTTCACAATATCCTGCAGTCTTTTATCCCGAATAGAACGGTTTCCGCTAAAGAGCACCTGTTTTATAATAGACTTTTCGGTTATTATAAATATAACCTTTAAACCGTCTTCGTATTCCTGCACATCGACGCTTACGTCTGTAAAATAACCCAGCGAATATAGCCTTTTTATATCCTCATTTAAAATTTCTCTTGAGAATACCTCGCCCGGAGAGGTTCTTATCTTGGAAATTATCGTCTGGGTGCTTACCGTCTTGTTCTGACGGACTTCGACTACCTTAACCTTTTTAATCCCCTGTTGCGTTTGAGCTAACTCTTCCTCGGCTATCAGCGCTCTAGCGGATGATAAGAAAATAAAACCGGATACGGATAATGTGATAATTATACCCTGTGTTATTCTGTTCAAGGCTTACTCCTCTCTTCTTGATAGGTTTTCAAACCGCGTATATTCCTTTATAAATGTCAACCACATACTGCCAACAGGCCCGTTTCTCTGTTTTGCTATTATGAGTTCTGTCTTTCCTTTATTTTCCTCTGTGGGGGCGTAGAATTCCTCTCTGAATAAGAGGGCAACTAAATCTGCATCCTGCTCTATGGCGCCGGATTCCCTCAAGTCTGCCAGTTGCGGCCGCCTGTCTTCTCGTTTCTCCGGAGACCTTGAGAGCTGACTTACCGCTATAACGGGGATGCTTAGTTCCTTTGCCAACGCCTTAAGAGACCGAGATATCTCCGATATCTCCTGCTGTCTATTCTCCGCGCCCTTATGCCCCCTCACCATCTGAAGATAATCTAATATTATAAGTCCAATATTGTGCTGCGCCTTAAGGCGTCTTGCCTTTGCCCTTATTTCCAAACAGGATATGGCTGGAGAATCATCGATGAATATAGGCGCCTCTGATAACCTGCCTGCAGCCGCTGTTATGCGCGGCCAATCCGATTGCGCTAAAAAACCCGTTCTTACCTTATGCGCATCCACCCTCGCATGGGAACAGAGCATCCTCTGCACCAGATGCTCCTTTGACATCTCAAGGCTGAACATAGCAAGAGGTATCTTCTCAACTATCCCCACGTGTTCGGCTATGCAGCTAACAAGGGCGCTTTTGCCCATAGAAGGCCTTCCTGCTATTACTATGAGGTCTGCATTCTGCATTCCGGCAGTCATTATGTCAAACTCATGAAACCCTGTTGCAATACCAGTTATATTCTCTTTTCTCTTATACAGATTATCAATGGTTTCCAGCGCATCCTTTACGAGTTCCTTTACAGGTTTTATGGCTGTTTCCACCTTCTGGCCAGCGATATCGAATATCATCTGCTCGGCTTTATCCAATAATACCCTTGCGTCCTGGGTCTGCTCAAAAGACTCGGATACTATCTGAGTGGCTATTGTTATAAGGTTCCTCAGGATAGCCTTCTCTTTGACTATGTTGGCATAATATGCCACATTTGCAGCTGTGGGCACGCTACTTGTAAGGGTGGTTATATAGGCGGCACCTCCTATCTCATCTAAAATACCCCTTTTCTTTAATACCTCTATAAGCGTCAACAAGTCAACCGCCTTATTTGAATTAAACAGTTCCAGGATGGCATTAAATATATTTTTGTGGCTGTCCTTATAAAAGAAATCTCCGTCCAGCACCTCTATGGCGGCGGCAATTGCCTCTTCTTCAATGAGCATAGAGCCTAAAACCGCCATCTCTGCCTCTATATTCTGCGGAGGCACCTTTTCTAATGCGAGGTCTTTAATGTCCATTTTATTCTTTTATAACCCACAGGCGAATCTCTGTTTTAATCTCCGGATGAACCCTGATAGGAACCTGGTATATGCCGAGGTTCTTAATCGGTTCTTCCAAGAGTATATCCTTCTTGTCTATATCTACGCCCTCTGATTTTAATACCTCTGATATATCGGAGGTGGTTACAGAGCCGAAGAGCTTCTCGTCTTCGCCTGTCTTTACCTTTATGGTGCAGGAGGCGCTTTTTAGTTTTTCCGCAAGGGCTAACGCGCCCTGCCTTTTCTTCTCTATCGTCTCCTCTGATTTCTTTTTTTCTGCCTCGACGATTCTTAAATTTTCTTTCGAATATTCAACTGCAAGTTCCCTCGGGAAAAGATAATTTCTTGCAAATCCATCTTTGACTTCCACTGCAAAACCGGACTTGCCCAGTCCTGCTACTTCCTTTTTTAAAATAACCTTCATCCTGTTAGTCTCCTTAAAGTCCCAACGCTTCTTTTATGCCAAATTGAGCGATGTCGAATTACCCAATGTTATTTCTGTTAATGACTAATTCTAAATGACGCCGATGTCGAATGAATGACCAATGCTTCAATGTTTTAATACCTATTGAGCGTTGCAAAAGTAATAATAATGGGAGTTTCTGTGAGCAGACAATTAGAAATTTTTTGGCAAATGTTGGCAAGGCTTTATGGTGAAAATGTAGCGACGAGCTTCTATGGAGCGTAACATTTGAGCCGTAAACCGTAGCCAACGGCAAAAAATTTCGTCTGCGAATAGATACTCCTATTAGTTATACAAACATCGATAATTGGGCATTTAGACATTTAAACATTTATTCGTCATTCGCCTGCTACTGCCGTCAGGCAGGGGCTTGGTTATTCGTCATTTAAAACTATAAACACATCTTCACGATTGTACACTACTCTGCCGTATATGGAAGTAGCCCAATATGTCTTGCCCTTTTTATGGCGACTATTATACTCCTCTGGTGGAATGCGCAGTTTCCCAGTATGCGGCTCGGGATAATTTTGCCTCTTTCTGTTATGAATTTCTGGAGCCTGAAGGTATCCTTATAATCGATTTCTCTTATCTTGTCTGCGCAGAACCGGCATACCCTTTTTCTGAAGAATCTTGGTCTTTGTTTAAAGGTGCGTTTCTCCTGTCTATTTATCATATCGCCTCCCATTATTAAAAATCCAAATGATACCGAATGTAGCAACTTCTCAAGAGAAGCTCCGGTATCCCGTCCCGAATGTAGCGACTCAGAGAGGTTTTACTTCGGGATCCCGAAGTGCTACCCAGATAATCATCACCATTCGGGAAAGTTTACATTGATAAAGAACTTCATTCGGGACAAATAAATCCAATCAGAACGGAACCCCCTCGTCTGTTTTCTTTTCCTCAAACTGCTCCGGATATTCTGCTGGATGCTCTTCTATGGCGGTGTCAGGAAATTCCGTTTCTTTTAAAGTAGCGGCCTCGGCCTGTCTGGGCCTTCCTAAGAATTGAACCCTGTCTGCCTTTACCTCAAGAGTGCTTCTCTTTTGCCCCTCCTGTTCCCATGAGCGGTATTGAAGCCTGCCTTCTACAAATACAGGGCTTCCCTTGCTTAGATACTGATTAACATTCTCCGCCTGCTTGCCCCATACTATGACCCTTACAAAACATACCTCTTCCCGCTTCTCCCCGGATTGGAGCAGGATTGTCCTGTTTATAGCCATAGAAAAATTGCATACCGCTGTTCCGGAGGGTATGTATCTCAATTCAGGGTTTCTTGTTAAATTTCCTATCAAAAATACCTTATTTAAAGCCGCCATCTCTTTGCTCTCCTTAATGAGTCCCGAAGTTTCGGGACGAATTAATCCCGAAGCCTACGCAGAAGATTTCGAAGAAATCTTCAAGTGTTTAAGCGAGGGATATGTTATTGCTTTAACTCCTTAATGATCCCGCCACAGAACTTAGGCAGACGAATTAATATTTATTTCATTTTTTTATGCGAAAATAATCTTTTTATCCTTTCAGGATTATTAAAGTTCTGAGGATGTACTCATTGAGTTTAAAAATCTTTTCAACTGCCGCTATGACAGAAGGTTTGGTTTTAAAATTAAACAAGACATAGGTTCCTTCTTTAAATTTCTTAATTTTATACGCTAAGGCCTTTTTGCCTATATTCTCTATCTTCTCTACTGTTGAGCCGTTTTTCTCAAGCGTATCCTTTATTGTGCTTATTGCCTGCTCAAGACTTGCGTCGGCAAGTTTGGGGCTTAATAAAAACATACCTTCATAGTTTCTCAATTGTTGCCTCCGTTATTTTTAATATTTGTTGAATTAAATCTATTCATTGATGCTTCTATGCCTTCTTTAATCCAAACCATAAGGGCATTATAGGAAATTTCTACCGCCTCTTTCAGTTTTTTTCTTTCTTCATTTTTAAATTCATCCAGGACATAGTCTACGAGCTTCTTTCCCTCTTGCCTGCCAATGCCTATCCTGAGCCTTGCGAACTCATTTGTGCCAAGCTGTTCGATAATTGAGGCGAGCCCTCTGTGACCGGCGGAAGAACCTCTGGCCTTTAGCTTAATCCTTCCGAACCCCAGATCCGCATCATCTAAAATTACCATAAGGTTTTCCGGCTTAATCTTATTTAAGAGCATAAGGTTTTTAATCGAACTGCCCGAAAGGTTCATATATGTTAACGGTTTTGCAAGTATTACTCTTTCATTAAATATCCTGCCTCGTCCGCACATAGCGTTTAAACTCACCCTCTTTAATTTGATGTTACTCTTTTTTGAAAGCGCATCTATAACCTTAAAACCGATATTGTGTCTTGTGTTTTCATAAATCCTGCCGGGATTACCCAGACCCACTATCAATTTCATAGTGCCCTGTGAGATAAATAAGGGCTGCATTGATTACAGCGATTTTTAAAAAGATTACAGCGATTGAGCGATGATGTTTTAATCTCTGTAATCGGTATTTTAATCGCCGTAATCATATTTCTATTTATTTGACAAAGCATCACAAGAGAGGTTTATTCCTTTTCCTTCTTTGCCTCTTTTGGTTTTGCCTCTTCCTCTTCTTCGGGAACTTCCTTCTTCTGTTTTATAACCTCGGGTTCCTGCGCTTCTTCAGACACTGCCACTGCCTCTACCTTTTCTGCCTTGGGCGCCTCAACCGAGAAAACTACCGAATCCATGTCCGTTATCACCCTTATATCCTCGGGAACAACGAGGTCTCTTACGTGAAAGAGGTCGCCTATCTTCAAATTACTTATGTCCGCCTCAAATGACTGCGGTATCTTTGTCGGAAGACATTCTATATGCAACTCCTTTAAGACATGCGCAAGCACTCCGCCTTCTTTTGCTCCAAGGCACTCGCCCTTCGGAATTATGGGGACATTGACCTCTATCTTTTCAGTAAGGGATATCTGATTAAAATCCACATGAAGCACCTCGTCCGTAAGAGGGTTGTATTGAATCTCCTTTATTATAACGGTTTTGTCTTTTATTTTTTTGTCCGCTTTAAATTTCAGGGTTATAATTACATTTTCCCCTGCCTGGGTGTGAGTGACCTTGTAAAAAGTCTTTTTATCAAATTTTATATTCAGGACCTCTTCAGCCTTCTTATACACCACCGCAGGCACAATGTTAAGATGCCTTAATTTTTTTACAGCCTGTTTTCCTTTTTCCGTTCTTAGCTCTACTTCCAGATTTACCTGTTCCATATAACCTCTCCTTTGCAACCGCTGAAACGCGAAATTTGCAACCGCTAAATCGCAAAAATCTCTTTGCGTCTTTTGCGCCTGCCTGCCGTCAGGCAGGGTTACCATCACATAAACAGCGAACTAACCGATTCCTCGTTATGTATGCGCTTTATTGCCTCTCCCAGAAGTCCGGCAATTGACAGCACCTTTATCTTTTTATTCTGTTTTTCCCTTGAAAGCGGTATCGTGTCCGTAACCACCACTTCCTTCAGGGGGCTTCTCTCTATTCTCTCGATTGCAGGGCCCGAAAATACGCCGTGGGTTATACCGGCATAGATCTCTTTTGCGCCGGCACCTCTTAATGCATGGGCAGCCTCTGTAACAGAGCCTGCGGTTGTAACCTGGTCATCTACTATAATTATATTTTTCCCTTTAACCTCTCCGAGTATATTCATCACCTCTGAGTTCTGGAAATCAAGCCTTCTCTTGTCGACTATGGCGAGGTCCGCATTTAATTTTTTCGAAAAGGCGCGCGCCATCTTTATACCGCCCACATCAGGGCTTGCCACTACCAGGTTTCTAAGCCTTAATTTTTTGTAATATTCAATTAATACAGGCGCTGCGAGCAGATGGTCAACGGGTATATCGAAGAATCCCTGAATCTGTCCCGCATGCAGGTCTATAGTCAACAACCTATCCGCCCCGCTTGTGGTGATGAGGTTCGCCACAAGCTTTGCCGTTATCGGAACACGAGGCTGGTCCTTTCTGTCCTGTCTTGCATAACCATAGAAAGGCAAAACCGCCGTAAGCCTCCGTGCGGATGCCCTCCTTAAGGCGTCTATCATAATTAAAAGTTCGACCAGATTATCGTTTACCGGAGGGCAGGTGGACTGGACTATAAATATATCGCGCCCCCTGACGTCCTGATTTATCTTAAAGCGTATTTCCCCTTCTGAAAATTTGGATACAAGGGCCTCTCCGAGCGGAATCTTTAGATACCTGCATATCGCCTTTGCCAAAAGCGGATTAGAATTTCCTGTAAATACAACCAGTTCGTTTTTCATTTAGAAGCGCTCCTTTAATGAGCACACGACCTATGCCCGCCTGCCGTCGGGCAGGGAGCGAAGCGATATAAATCGTCCTTCCCTGAGTCGCTGCTTTGTTTGTGCGAATCCTTCGACTGCGCTCACCTCGTGCCGAGGCAATAGAACGCATGGCGCTCGGTGCCGAGGCAGGATGGTGAGTCCTTCGACTCGTGGTTCGACTTACGCTCACCATTCCCTCTAACAATCCCGAGCCTAGTCGAGGGATTTCACTCGCTCAGGATTATCCCGAGCGAAGTCGAGGGACGAAGTCGAACCATTAAATCCTTGACATTTTTCATGAAGAATGCCTAATAGAAAAATGTCAAGGGTCAAATTCAGACAGAGACTTACGGTCGCTTGCGCTCCGTAAATCTCGTCTTCATTTGACTTTTCGTCTTAAGAACCTTTGCCGGAACTCCGACTACAACGGACTTCGCAGGAACATCTTTTCCTTTCGGCACAACGCATCCTGCTCCGGTAACAGCATTCCTGCCAACCTTGACAGGCGCTATTAGTATCGTGCCGCTTCCGATAAACGCTCCGTCTTCGATATTTGTCCTATTCTTGGATTTCCCATTGTAGTTTGCGGTAATAGTGCCTGCGCCTATGTTTGCCTTTGAGCCAACTGTCGCATCTCCCAGATAGCTGAAATGGTTTATCTTCGTTTCTTTCTTGATATGGCTTCTTGTTAACTCGACAAAATTTCCAATCCTTGTGCTGTCCTCTACTATTGTCCTGCTCCTTATCCTGCAAAAAGGGCCTATAGAACAGTTTTTGCCGATGTTAACATCCTTTTCGATAAAGACAAAAGGGTAGATTGTGGTATCCTGGCCAATTATCACTTCAGCATCAACAAAGGTGGTATTCGGGTCTACTACTGTAACCCCGCTTGCCATAAAGTCTTCCAGAATCCTCTTTCTCATTATTTCGCTTGCTAATGCCAAGTCTTTTCTTGAGTTTACGCCTATTACCTCAGAAGGGTCATCCGTAACAAGAGAGGCTATTTTCTCCCTGCGCCTTTTAAATATCTCTATTGTATCGGTTAGGTAGTATTCGCCCTGTTTCGGTTTTGACATAAACTCGCCCAGAATATTAAAAATACTCTTTGAATCAAAGCAGTACGCGCCGGAGTTTACCTCTGCTATTACCTTCTGGTAAATAGAAGCTGCCTTTTCTTCCACTATCTTAATTGCCTCCCCCTCGTCATTTCTTATTATGCGGCCATAACCCGTGGGGTCCTTGAGCTGGGCACTTAATAGGGTGCATACGGCATCTTCTTTCTTGTGCAGCTCTATTAAGGCTGATAAGGTTCTTGCCTTAACCAAAGGCACATCTGCACAGACAACCAATATGATTCCATCAAAATCGCCTAATATGCCTTTAGTTCTATAAAGCGCATCGCCTGTCCCGAGAAGTTCTTTCTGTACCACTGTCTCAATTTTGAAACCCTTTAGATACTCTTTCACAAGTTCTGACTTATGCCCGATGACGACTATTATCTTATTTATTCCTGCCTGCCTTAGGTTATCTATGGCGTATTGCAGCATAGGCTTCCCCATAAGATTATGCAATACCTTGGGGGTACCGGATTTCATGCGGGTTCCTTCGCCAGCAGCTAAAATCACACCTACTATATCTTTACCTTTCATCATCCCTTACTTTCTTATTTGTTATCTCAGGTTATAATGACAAATAACAAAATCCAAAATTCAAAATATTTTGTCATCGGAATTTTGTCATTTGAGTTTTTATTACGCTACTTTTTTCTTTGTTTCCTTCTTTGAAATAAGCTGGGGCTTTATCTTGTTCTTTGAAGAGTCAAGCGTAATTATGCATTCGGAAATATCTGATTCAGAGGGCAGGGTATACATAACCTCAAGCATCGCCTCTTCAAGTATTGCCCTTAATGCCCTTGCGCCAGTGCCTTTCTTTATAGCCTCTTTTGCAATATATCTCAATACGTCCTCCTCAAAAACAAGTTTAACGTTTTCCATCTCAAAGAATTTCGTGTATTGTTTTACAAGGGCATTCTTTGGTCTGGTAAGTACGTCTACAAGCGCCCCTTCATCCAGAGAATTTAACGTAGATACAACAGAAAACCTTCCGACAAATTCGGGTATCATCCCGAATTTCAGAAGGTCTTCCGGCTCTACATGTGTTAGAATCTCCCCTATCTCTTTATAATTTTTTTGAGGTGCATTATTAACAAAGCCTATAACCTTCCGGCCTATCCTTCTTTCAATAATCCTATCCAGACCGACAAACGTCCCTCCGCAAATAAATAATATGTTTGTGGTGTCAATCTGAATAAATTCCTGATGCGGGTGCTTCCTCCCGCCCTGCGGCGGGACATTGGAGATAGTCCCCTCTAAAATCTTAAGAAGCGCCTGCTGGACGCCCTCTCCGGAAACGTCTCTGGTTATAGATACGTTTTCATGGGTTTTGCCAATCTTATCGATCTCATCTATATAGATTATTCCGTATTCGGCGCGTTTAACCTCATAGTCGCAGTTTTGAAGAAGCCTCACTAGAACATTCTCCACATCCTCACCCACATAGCCTGCTTCGGTAAGGGGGGTTGCATCGCACAGGGCAAAGGGTACATCCAGGATCTTCGCAAGTGTCCTTGCAAGAAGTGTCTTGCCGCTTCCGGTGGGTCCTATAAGCAACACATTGGATTTCTCAAGTTCTACGTCCTCTGTGTCAATGCCTGCCTGAATTCTCTTGTAATGATTATACACGCTAACGGAGAGTTGGCGCTTTGCCCTTTCCTGGCCTATTACATACTGGTCGAGCTGCCTTTTTATCTCTACGGGTTTAGGTATATTCTTAAAAACAGGGAGCTGTTTCTGCTTTTTCTGAGCCTGCTCCTCCTTTTGAAGAACCTCGTTGCAGAACCTTATGCAGGAATCGCATATGTATACGCTATGCCCGCTGAATAATTTTTTTACCCTTTCTTTGCTCCTGCCGCAAAAAGAACATTTTTCAAGCATATCCTATTTTTCCCTTTTATGAATTTTTGGTGCGGAGGTTTAGAATGTTTTAATCCTGGCTACCTGTTCTGATTTGGACTTTTAATCTGCTATGAGTGAGATTTATTTCGAATCCTCATGCAAGCTTACCCTTGTAAGCTCACCCGGTCTGAGGATTCGGCGCCTTCCGACGACTATCGTCGTCTCAAGTCGGCCACCCGCTCGCTTACGCTTCGCACCACTATCGTGGCGCTTGCTTTTCCTTCCATATGGTCGGCGCTCGCTCTCTTCTCGTCCTCGCTTAAGCCTAATTTTCAGGCTGCCCGGCGAGGACTCGAACCTCGAAACTCAGACCCAAATTCTGATGTGTTACCATTACACTACCGGGCAATATGTTATAACTCATGGTTATGGTAATCTATATCTCTTTGAGCCCCTGGTTCTTTTGCCTTTTCCTGTTCGTATGCCTCCAGTATCCTTTTCTGCAGATATTCTCTGAATTCCTGGGTAATAGGGTGGGCAATATCTTTGTGTTCTGCCTGCCTGTCTGCCTCACTACTTGAAGAAACCTGCTGCATCCTTGGCTGAGGAAGAGAACTTCCGCAGTTATTACAGTATTTGCTGTGAATTACGTTCTTGTGGTTACATTTGGGGCAGGTCTCTTTAAGCCTCCTCGAGGGCATGGCAACGAATAGACCTTTATTTCCCTCTATTACCTTTATATCCCTGACTACAAAGGCGTTGTCAAAGGTAACGGTTGAATAGGCTTTTAATTTTCTATCCTGCACATTTTTTATGAAAATTCTAACCTCTGTTATCTCCACGGCGCTCAAACCTCCTCTTAAAAGTCTAATATGTTTTGGTTAAGAATATCCGCCAGTCGTATTGGCTTGTGAGTTTATTCTTTATTGTCTTGGCCTCCTTTCTCGAGTCCACAAAGCCAAAGACCGCTGGGCCGCTTCCGCTCATAAGCGATGCTACGCCATAGCTTTTTAAGGCTTTTTTTATTTCACCTATTTCACTAACTCTATATTCTACTATTAATTGTAATTTATTATATAAAATAGCCTTACAGAGGTTGAGCAATGTATTTATACTACCCTGAGAATTTTTTGTCAAGCCTATTTTTTTGCAGAGATTAACTATTTCGCTTTTTTTATTGTAATTACTTGAAAAAATTGTGGTTATATTATTTTTGCGCCGTTCTAATTCGCTATAGACATACCTTGTGAATATCTTGACTTTCGGACAAACCAGTATATGCCGGAACTGTTTGTTTGTTCTAAGGGGTATAAGGGCGTCGCCCCTTTGTTTTCCTATGGCGAAACTGCTTTCCTCTATGAAGAAGGGCACGTCTGAGCCTATTTTTTTAGCTAAAGGCAGGAGCTCTTCTTTACTTATGGATAAACCAAACAGTTTACAGGCGCCCAGCAGTACTGTTGCCGCATTGGAACTTCCTCCGCCTAAGCCTGCTGCTATTGGGATATTTTTCTCAATTTTTATATATATTCCCTTTTTTAGTTTAAAATTTTTTAAAAATAATTCTGCCGCTTTATAGGCTATATTAGCCCTTCCCCTTGGAAGTTCTTTGCTGGTTGTCTGGAGTTTTATACCACTTCTAATTACATCAAGGGTTATCCAGTCAAAAAGGTCTATCCTTTCAAAGACAGTAAGGATGTTGTGAAAACCATCCGGTCTTTTTGATGTTACGTCAAGGAATAAATTTACTTTGGCGGGTGAAAGAAGTTCTAGAGCCATTCTATTGTTTTAAAAAGTAGCGATTAGCCTGTCTACTATGACTACCATCAAGTAGGCAAATGTAGAGATTTTAGGTTTTTCTCACTACTTGTCCCTCGACTTCGCTCGGGATGGTGAGCTTGTCGAACCACTACTCTCTACTCTTTTCTTTGTTAGCAGTAGTCTTGTCCTCTTAACCAGCTCCTCGGATGTAAGATTATAGACTTTTAATAGCTCAGCGGGTTTTCCTGACTGTCCGAAGGCATCATTAACCCCCACCATATCCATAGGGACAGGATAATTGCGGGTAATTACCTCTGCTACCGCACTACCTAATCCGCCGATAAGCGTATGCTCTTCCGCGGTTAGAATGGCACTTGTTTGTTTGGCGGCATCTATTATTGTTTTAGTGTCTATAGGCTTTATTGTATGAAGGTTTATAACCTTTACTGTAATACCTTCCTTTTCCAGTAATTCTGCTGCCTTTAAGGCCTCTATCACCATAATACCGCAGGCGATTATTGTCAGGTCTTTACCGTCCTTCAGGAGATTTGCCTTCCCGATGTCAAAAGGGTCTTTTTCTTTTGTTACAATAGGCAGGGATTCCTTCCCGAGCCTCAGATAAACAGGGCCCGGAAAACTATAGGCGGCTATTGTGGCTTTTTTTGCTTCAAGATAATCGCATGGCACGACCACTGTCATATTTGAAAGAACGCGCATAAGGGCGATTTCTTCAAGCGCCTGATGGGTAGCCCCGTCTGCTCCAACTGTAACGCCGCCGTGCGAACCTGCTATCTTCACATTTAATTTCATAGAGCATACCGAGACCCTGAGCTGTTCCCAGGTTTTGCCGGTGGCAAAAACGCCGAACGTGCAGGTAAAAGGGATCTTGCCCATAAGGGCAAATCCTGCTGCAGTCCCTATCATATCCTGCTCGGCAACTCCGAGCTTAAAGAACCTTTCGGGAAATGCCTCCATAAAATAATTTGCCCTCGTGGAGGAAGTTAGATCTGCGGAAAGCACCACCGCATCCTCATGGCTTCTGCCTAACTCTACAAGCGCTTCCCCGAAACCGTCTCTGGTAGCTTTAGCGTCCATAGATCTACTTAATATTCGTTACTAATACAAAAGTCCTTGAAAATGTTACGTCCCAGTGGTCTTTCTCGACGAGATGATGTAACAGGACTTAATGCGTTTGTATTAGTTACGACCTTACGAGTTACTGAAAAATTCATCGTCTATCTGCACTCCACGGTAAGAATTTGTTCATTAGTCATTTACAGCACTTTTCTTGCTCATCCAGCTCCTTGGACGCTTTATCAAGGTGCTCCTTTTTAGGCGCAACACCGTGCCAGTCCACATTATTTTCCATAAAAGAAACGCCCTTGCCTTTTATGGTGTGGGCTATGATAACAGTGGGGTTTCCCTTGGTATTTTCAAACTCATCATAGGCATCCATAATCTCCTTAAGATTGTGGCCGTCAATCTCAATTGTATGCCAGTTAAATGCCTTCCATTTATCAGTGAGGGGTTCAAGATTCTTAACCTCTTTAACAGAACCATCGATTTGAAATTTATTGTAGTCCACTATTGCGCATACATTATCGAGTTTATAATGGCTTGATGTCATTGCTGCCTCCCAGATTTGTCCCTCATCAAGCTCGCCGTCTCCTAAGAGGCAATAGACCTTTATGTCAAGTTTATCTAGTTTTGCCGCAAGCGCAATGCCGTTACTTATGGAGAGGCCCTGACCCAGGGAACCTGAGGTGGTTTCCAACACAGGAAGAAATGCCTTATCCGGATGGCCCTGAAGCCTTGAGCCGAGCTTCCTTAGTGTTAAAAGTTCCTCCCGCGGGAAATAACCCTGTCTGGCTAATACGGTATAGAGAGACGGACAGCCATGGCCTTTTGATAGGATAAACCTGTCTCTGGTATTCAGTAGCGGGTTTTTAGGATTATGCCTTAACTTGTAATAGTAAAGCCCTATCAAAAGCTCCACGCACGAAAGCGAACCGCCCGGATGGCCTGATCCGGCCTGCTCAAGCATCGTAAGGATATCTCTTCTTATCTCGATAGCCTCTTTTTTTAAAACATTTATGCTGGGCCTAGTTTTCATAATATATTTAATCCAAAAATTAAAATGTAATCTGCCACAATTCTTGGCGGATGGATTGTCCCGAATGAAGTTTCTATATCACTGCAATCTTTCCCGAATGGTGATGACCATCTGGGTATCACTTCGGGATCCCGAAGTAAAACCTCCTTGAGTTGCTACATTCGGGGCGGGATGCCGAAGCTTCTCTTTTAGAGTTACTACATTCGGTATCATTTTGATATTTAATTTTTGGTATTTGGATTTATGGATTTAATCTTTTCCTTCACCTTCTCCTGTGCCGGATCTAACTCCAGGGCTTTTTCCCATGCTTCCTTTGCGTCCTTTATCCTGCCCTTTTTAAAATATATATCTCCGAGATGGTCATATACCACAGGGTCTGAGTGAAGATACACCAGGGCATTTTCAATATGGGACTGCGCCTCATCTATATCACCTTTTTTAAAAAGTGCCCAGCCAAGGCTGTCAATAAAGGCGCCGTTGGTGGGTTCTAATCTCAAAGCCTTATTTATAAGTTCTATTGCTTCATCCAGATTCGTACCCTCTTCGGCAAACATATACCCCAGGTAATTGTAGGCATCTGCATGTTCCGGGTTAAGTTCTATCGCTTTCCTGAGATTTGAGATTGACTCCGCACGCTTTCCCGTTCTTTCATAATGCGCGCCGAGATAAAAATAGGCGTCCGCATTCTTAAGGTTTAACTGGCTTGCCTTAACAAACGAATCCTCTGCTTCTGTATGTTTCTTCTCCTCTGAATAGGAAATACCCATTAATATGTATAACTGGTCGAGCTTCTTACTTAATTTTATACCCTCGTTTAATATCCTGCGCGCCTCATCAAACTTTTTATCCCAGATATAGGCGTACCCGAGCCCTATGTAAGCGTCCGCCTCGTCAGGCGCAAGTTCCAGCAGTCTCTTATACTGGGCTATAGCCTCACTCTGCCTGTTTTGTTTATGGTAAAGAATAGCGAGTTGCTGATATAGCCTCGTATCAAAGGGAGAAAGTATTATGGCCTTTTCGTACTCTTTCGTTGCACTTTCAAGGTCTTTTTTTGTTTCATAAATAATTGCGAGATTGATTATGGCATTTACATAGTTAGGATTTACCCTGAGAGCCTTCTCAAAATAAGCCTTTGCCTCATCTAACTTGTTAAGCCTGAGGTATAACTGCCCGATGTTAAAATGAATGAATTCCGATTCCCTGCTCTTGGCAATCCTTTCGTATATTGCTATCGCATCCGGAATCCTATCGCTTGCAAGATAAAGCTCCGCCAGATAGCTGAGGCCGATAAGATTGTCCGGGTCTAATTTCAGAACCTCTTTGTACTCGGCCTCTGCATCGTCAAAGAGTCTCATGCTGGTATATAAAAATGCGAGTGTAAAATGAGATTTCAGATCTTCGGGATCTAACCTTGCGGCAATTTTTAATTCTTCCTTTGCTCTCTTAATATCGCCTTTTCTTATAAGGCATATCCCTAATCTATAATGAATATTTGAAGAGGTATGGTCAGCCTCAAGCGCACTATTATATTCTTTTATCGCCTCATCGAGCAGGCCCTTTTCCTCGTATATGAGCCCCATTGTGTAATGCGCGTATGACCTGGAAAGGGCTTTTCTGCTTAAGGGTTTTAGCAGAGACTCTCCTGTAAAAAGCGGCTTTCGGGGCGTGCTTTTTTCTTGCGGAGATTGTTTTTCCTGAAAAGAAAATGTGCGGACAAGCTCTGAAAGACCATCCTTAAAAACCCTGGGTTCATCCTTGGCGAGCGGACTTTCTTTTAAGCATCCTGCTGTTAATAATAAAACCAAGATAATCAGACTTTTAGAGACGAAAACACCGCCTGCCTCAATTTTGCGTTTTTCCATTTAAAGTTGTTTATGCGAAATTTGTCAGAGAATCAAAGAAATAGGAAACTCTTCGGGTTACTCTAAATGCTACCCTGCTATTGTAGTCTAATGTAGCCTAAAGAATCTAAAGCGCTGTTTTAACTACCTAGAAAGAATTACCTGTTTTTCTTCTTATGTCTATCTCTTCTTAATCTCTTCTTGCGCTTGTGGGTCGCCATTTTATGGCGTTTGCGCTTCCTGCCGCAGGGCATAGTCAAACCTCCTTAA
This sequence comes from uncultured Planctomycetia bacterium, assembly GCA_964506845.1. GTDB lineage: Bacteria > Omnitrophota > Gorgyraeia > VGKN01 > VGKN01 > CAZDNS01. The sequence continues at coordinate 38,128 of CAZDNS010000008.1, forward strand.
TGACGACACAAGTTACGGAGTCTGAAGGACGAGGTAACTTGTATGTCGGAATTAATCCCGATGCTTATGCTGAAATTTTCAAAAAAATTTCAGCATGTCTAAGCAAGGGATATACTTTTTAAATGACCCCCACTGATTCGTCCGCCAAAGTTCGTGGCGGAGCGAATTAAAACGATGGGGATAAATTCAGCCGATAAACTTACGTTCACTTTGTTCCGTAAGTTTAGGCTTCATTTATGGTATCACTTTATTCAACGGATACTCTATTATTCCTTCCGCGCCGGCTTCCTTTAGCCTGGGCACAATCTCCCTTACTATTTTCTCATCAATGACTGTTTCTATTGCGAACCAGCCCTTCTGGCTTAACGGTGAAACGGTCGGTTTTTTAAGGGCGGGAAGGCTTGAAACTACCCTCTTAAGATTTTCCTGGGAGACATTCATCTTGAGCCCCACCTTTTCTTCGGCAACAAGGGCTCCTTTCAGAAGAAGCGCGATGTTTTCAATCTTGCGCTTTTTCCATTTATCCTTCAAGGAATTCTTATTTGCTATCAGCTGTGTAACCGAGGTAAAAACTGTATCGATAATCCTTAAATTATTTGCGCGCAGGCTCGCCCCTGTTTCTGTAAGCTCCACAATCGCATCGGCAAGCCCTGCTCCCACTTTAGCCTCGGTAGCGCCCCAACTGAATTCCACCTCTGCCTTAATCCCCTTTCTTTTTAGAAAATTTTTTGTTACATTTACCAATTCCGTAACAAGGCGTTTCCCTTTCAGGTCCGATGTTTTTTTAATGCCTGAATCTTTTGGAACAGCAATAACCCACCTTACGCTCACAAGGCCCCTTTTGGCGTACATAAGATCGATAATTTTTGCCACATCGGATTTATTCTCCGAGACCCAATCGTTTCCCGTAATGCCGCAATCTAAGGCGCCGGACTCTACGTATTTCGACATCTCCTGCGCTCTTATAAGTATCACGTTTATCTGGTCATCATCTACGGAAGGAAAATATGACCTTTCTCCCACAGATATAGAGAAACCTGCTTTTTTAAACAACCTCAGCGTGGAATCCTGAAGGCTTCCTTTCGGTATGCCCAATTTAAGCACCATAAGAATTTCCTCCTATAACAAATTCAGAGTATAACAAACCACCAAATATATTGTCAATAACATATTGGAGATTTCTGAAAAGTCTATTTACACCGCTAAACCGCAAAGTGTCCACAAAAACGCAAAATTTCACTTGTCGATGAATTCTTTGCGCCTTTGTGGGTTTTTGCGTCTTTGCGGTGTCAAGGATGGGTTTTCAGAGTTCTCTATTGCCTTTAATGTATATAGCCTAGAAAGTGCTCGATTTCCGGACTTTTTATATAAGACTCCTTGCCAAATAATCTTGACAAAAGCAGTATTTTACAGCACTCCTCTAACAATACTGTCCTTACATAAGCCTCTTTTAAGGAACTGCCGCAGGTTACTATGCCGTGATTCTTAAGCAGCAACGCATTATTCCTGCTTATATACTCAGAAACCCTCTTCGCCAGTTCTTTTGAGCCCGGTCTTATATATCCCAGATTTGGTACTTTTTTACCAAACTCTATTACAAAATCGGCAATAACAGGTTTGAGCGGTTTACCTAAAGAGGCGAATGCCGTTGCAAATGGCGGATGGGTGTGAATGAGCGCTCTTATATTGTTTCTTTTTTTGTAGCAGCCTATATGTAAAAATGTCTCCTTTGAGGGTTTTAAGAATTTAATAGCGGCGGCGTGAAGGTTTAACCTTAATTTTATAAAATCATTTTCCTTGATATCCTCGAACGAAATATTTGAGCGCTTTATAAATATCGTATTATTTATACGCGCACTTATATTCCCACCATATGCTGCCACAAAACCTTTCCTGTATAACCTTCTTGAAATATCCGCAAGTTCTTTTCTTATAGACATTTCTTTTTTCTCATAGGGAGTCCAACGGCTTCCCTCGGCTTCGCCGAGACATTAGCGCCGAGAAACAAGCCTTCAATATACAATGGCGACATCTCGCCACAGGTGGATAAATATACTTATTAAAATAAACTTTCCTTAAAAATTATATCAAAGAAACTGATAGATTTATACTTAAAATAATACGATATTGACATTTGCGCTTGATAAGCTCTGAATTATGTCATATAATTCTACCCTAAGACAAAGAGTAAATGAAGACACAGCTTATGGAATGTAATGACATAAGTTGTATGTCTGAATTTACCCTTGACATCTTCGATGTCAAGGGTCCAACTCGCACAGCAACTTATGTTCACTATGTTCCATAAATTGCGTGCTCATAGGAGACATAAATGTTTATTAAAAACCTGCGGAAGCATTTTAAGCTCATTTTCTGGGTAATCGCTGCTTTAATCGTTCCGGCATTCGTATTCTGGGGCATTGGCTCGGCAATACGTTCAAGAAATCTTGCCTATGTGGGAAAGATATTCGATAAAAAAATATACTACGAGGAATTTAAAAAGACTCTTGACTGGCTTGTGGTATCCAAATATGCGGATAACGTCCATAACATTCACAAATATCCCACAATATACGAGGATGCATGGAGGCGCCTTATACTCCTTGAGGATGCAAAAAGAAAGGGTGTAAGGGTCTCAAACCAGGAATTGGCCTCCTACATAATGCTTATGCCATACTTTCAGAGAAATAATATGTTTGACAGCTCTACATACAAATATCTCCTTACCTATCAGTTCGGCATAGACTCAAGGGTATTCGAGGAAGAGGCGAGAAAAACCCTTATGATAGCCAAACTGCAACAAAAGGTATTTAGCGATTATAATCCGAACGAGGATGAAATAAAAAAGGAATACCTCAGGCTAAATCAATCGGTAAAGGCAGAATATATAATATTCCCTCTCAATAATTTTAAAAATATGGCGTCTGTGGAAAATGCCGAGATCGAACGTTACTACAATGAAAATAAGGCCTCCTTTAAAAAACCCGAGCAGGTTAATGTGGAATACATAAGGGTAATGATAAAACCCTTTGAGGAGACCGTTGAACCTAAAGAAGAAGAAATAAAAAACTACTATGAAACCCACAAAGAAGAATTTGAAATAAAAACACCTGCCGAAAATAACATACAAGACACAGCCGCGCAAAAAGAAGGAGTAGAGGCGGCAAAAAAGGAACTCTCTAAAACCCAGAAGGCTTACAGGAGCCTTGAGGATGCCTCCTATTACATAAGAAAGCGCCTGATAATGGAGGAGGCCGATAAAAGGGCATATAAACTTATAGACAATGTTTCAGAGGCGCTTATAGATGAACCTGATATGAAGAAGGCGGCGGATAGGTTCAATCTCAGGTTAAGCGAGACAGGATTTTTCGGCAGCGAAGAGCCGATAAAGGAGATAGGCGCTTCAAAAGAATTCTCAAGCGCCGCATTCAACCTAAAGGAAGAGGAGATAAGCCAGACTCTGAAAATAAGGGATAGTTATTTCATTTTAAAGTTAAAATCGAGGAGAAAACCGCATATAGCAACATTAGAGGAAACAAAAGACGAGGTGAGGGATATTCTTATAAGCGACAAGGCGCGCGTATTTGCAGAGGAAAGCTGTATTTCCTATCTTTCCAAAATAAAGGAAATGCTCAAAAACTCCCAGATTAATTTCAGAGAGGCGGCTAATTCGCTTGGGCTTGAAGTAAACCAGACAAATTTCGTAACGCGCGACAGCCTTATACCAAAAGTAGGTATTTCGGAGGAATTTTTAGAAACGGCCCTGGGCCTTGAGCCAAGCCAGATAAGCGAACCTGTAAAGATAGCCTCGGGTTATTCTATCATAATGGTGCTTGATAAAAAAATACCCGACGAGGAAACATTCAAGAAGGAAAAGGATAAGTTCTCTGAGGAGATAATCTTTAAGAAGAAACTCGCCTATCTAAAGGAATGGGAAGAGGAACTTATAGCAAAAGCAAATTTACAAAGCAATATCGAAAGGTTTTAACTCTACGTCTTAACTTTACGTTTTTCGTTTTAAACTTTACTCCTCTTTATTTGTCGTTAAATTTAAGATTCCGTTTGCGCAATCTCCGGCTCTGCCTTATCCCTTGAGCCCACAGTCATAACAACTAAGCATATAATATATACGCCTGTGTATATTAACCAGAAAAAGGGTATTCTCAATCCAGTAATGTCAACTATTGTCCCAAGAAGGGTGGGAAGCGTAAGGGTAAATATTCCTATATTCAACAGTCCTCTGTAGGCGATTTTTAACTTACTCACTGCATTTATTATCAGGGTAAGCAGGCTAAACACCAGCGCCTGAAGTAGTTTTGCCGTTATATAATAGAGGTATAGAAAAACCACCATAAGCGGTATTGTAATCCAGACAAATATACCCTTTATCCTATCCACAATGGCTTTGTTAAGAACAAAATAAGGCGTTCTTGAAAGGTCATATTCCCTTGTTTCCACCTCACTCTGCTTATGGACAATCTTATTCTTCAATAAGAGAATACCCGCTCTATATTCAGGAGCAATCTGGGTGGTTTGACCTGTAGTATCAAGTATAAACACAAAATCGTTTGTCCCCTTGATATAGGGTTGCTGGGCAGGGCTTGAGACCTCTCCGTTTTTTATGGTAATCTCGGGAATATTTGTGGAAATCCAGTCCGCTATGAAGTTTGTGCCGTTTACGAGAATAAAACTAAATCTAACAGACAGGGCAATGGTTATTATTAACAAAAATAATAAAAGATATTTAAATCCAGTGGCGAAAGGTTGTGATTTTACGTGCCTGTAAAAATCTATACTGGTAAAACTCTTTATGAGCTTGGCAAAAAAGCCTATCTTTTCCTCCACTTACATCACCTCCTATGAGTCCCGAAACTTCGGGACGAATTGGACCCTTGACATCGAAGATGTCAAGGGTAAATTCAGACATATCCCGAATGTAGCTTACTTCTCAAGAATAACTTCGGGATCCCGAAGTTAGATTTTAAAGAGTGGCCACACTCGGGACAACTTATGTCATTATATTCCCTGTCTGCCCTGACTGCCGTCAGGCAGGCGACAGGCAGGCATAAATTGTGTCTTCATTTAAATTTATCATAGAAAATACAATTGTCAATTAAAATCTCTTTTGTATGCTAATACGCTACCAAAGCATCGTTTGTATCTTTCACTTTTTTGAGATATTCTTTTGTAATGAGTTCGCCTGATATCTCAGGCAGTGTAATTCCCGCCAGATTATTGTCCTTGTCAAAAACCTTATATTTTTCCGGAAGGGTATCCAGAAACTCCTTCAGGAATTTTAAAAAATTCTTATCCTTTCCGCACAATACAACGAGGCTTGAGAGAAAAACGTCAAAGGCAGGGATAATCTCAAATTCCTCATTTTCAAAATATACCTTTTTGCCTTTTATAACTATATCGGCTTCAGCGCCATTTAAGTTTGTTAAATTTTTATCGTGCAAAATCTTTATTGCCTCTTTCTCAAATTTAAAGTCTGTATTTCTACCGTCCGTAAGCTCAACTCTTTCCGGTAATTGCTCCAGGCCCAGTGCTTTCTCTATTCTATCCCTGTAAAAATTACCAGAAAAATTGATAAGCCTTATATGTAAATTGTCTTTTGCGATTGTCCTTAAAAGAGTAAGTGCCTCGGCGAAGTAGATATCCTTTAGATGAAGGTTTCCCTTAGTGTCAAGGTATAATAGAGTATCCAAATCCAAATCTATGCTTAGGGTGCCTCTTTCAGCAATGGCTTTATCAATGTGTTCTTCCAGGGCAAACCTTAAGGCTAAATACTCCCCCCCCTTAAGCGTGCATATATACTTTGAAAGCACCGTATTAGAAAGTAACAAGGGTATATCCATGGTTTTTGCGTCCCTTGTAATGCGCCTCATAAACCCTATGTTGTTTAGTTCTCCCATTATTTCCTTGATAAGCCGTGCGCGCAAATTATTTAAATCCGTCCTGTCAGTCCCTTTTTTTGATATCAAAAAGGATAGGGGAACGTCATTTTTAAGATGAAAACTATGTAAAGAAAGCTCCTTTAAATTGTCTGTGATTTCCTCTATTGTTTTATCCTTTGGAGATTTCTGATAGAGGCTTGCCAGGATTAGAATCACCCATTGGTTAAGGGTGGGTATCTTCTCAAGAACAATCAGGGATTGGCCTTGATACGTAAGGATTAACCAGTATTTCTTTACAATTGGCCTGAGCATATCAATTTTATCCTTGTCAAACCCATTTTCCGCCAATATCTTCTTCGCATAACTTAAACCTATGACTTCCTCAAGGTCATAGTCGCTAAAATAACCCTTCCAGCACTCCTCAAGGATGAGATAGGGATACTGCATTGAGATTATGGAAAGGTGCTCTGAAATATCCAGTTTTATAAGCCTGAGGTCTCTTAAAAGTTTCTTTGTGTCGGGTTTTAATTCCTTTTCAAAGTTAAAACCTATACCCTGCTTTTCGTCATACAATGCTTTCAACCTGTTGACAAATTCCTGCGGAACCCCGTAGATACTGCTGATGCTTTCTAAATCCATACTGAGGGTGGATAGAAATTCGGTTATGAATATCGCTAAATTTAAATATCTTCCATTTGATAATTTAAACAGGTATGCCCTTTTTGCGCCGGGCATATCCATCTCATTTTGTTCAAACCATTCAGGGTGTTTTACCATCTCCTCGCTAGCCGTAAAATAATCCGGCTTATCCTGCTCATGCCAGAAACCTATCGTGTTATAAATCTGCTCTATCCTTTCTGTCCCAAGGTCGTTTAAGATTGAATTTATAACCCTATCCTGCTCTTCCTTTGATAGCCTGAAAAATCTCATATGGGATTCCTCGTGCGGCAGGACCTCCCGCAATAGCCGTATCCTTGAGCCAGTTGGAAAACCAGAGGTAAGCCAACCAACTACATCCACCATAAGTGAATCAAGGGAGGGCACATACTGCGCTGAGGCAATCGCTATCGTATAATAGAATTGCCCTAACGCTAAAAATGCGCCGCTTGAGAGCTCAAACACCCGCGTCTGTGGAAACCGCTGTCTTATAAGTTCATTCCTCGTAAGATATACCGCATATTGTATGCCCTGATTTAATGCGAATTTAAGATATTCTAAGTCTGCTATATCGCTATTTATCAGTATCAAAACCTGCCATTTATTCTTGTAATTTATGCGATAAACTCTTACAGGCAGTCTGCCAAAAGGCGGAAGAATTTTAAAAACCTCTGAATCAGAGGAAACCGCCATATAATTTAACTTCATAGCAGTTTTATCTTTTGGGTCCAGTCTTTCAAATATATTATCTACAATTCTCTTAGAAGAAACAGGCAGCTCTGTTTTATACCTTAGAATAAACTCCAAAAACTTCTCGATTGAATCGGTCTCCTTTAGCTGCGGATGGTTATTTATAATCTCTTCAAGGGCTACTATGCCTCTATCGGAAACTCCATCCCCGTATGCGTAGGCTTCAGAGTTGTTAAGTGTGGATGGCGTACTGCAATAATCTATAAAAAATATTATTGCAACCATAAAGACAACTGGTTTATAACCCTTCTTTTTTATATGCATAATGACCATATTAAACAGTAAGATAAAAACTCTGTCAAGATAAACTCAGGTTGACAAGGAGGCATTTAAAATTTATAATCTGAGTCCTCGGGGAGTTTTTCTGCTCGAGGGGCTCATCCTGAAGCCCGAAGGGCTGAAGGATCTCATGAGATCCTTCCTCGCTTCGCTCGTCAGGATGAGGGGTCGAATAGAGAAGAAAACACCCCGACCCCTCATTTATAATCTGACGGATGAAAAAGATTATCCTGGCATCTGCCTCGCCCAGAAGAAGAGCGCTTTTAAAAAGGCTCGGGTTTAGATTCAGGGTTATTCCGAGCAATCTCGAAGAAAAAATATATAAAGCCCTTTCCCCCACCAAACTTGCCAGAAAACTTGCCTATAAAAAAGCAAAAACTGTGGCAGACAAAATCAAGGAGGGAATTGTTATCGGTGCCGATACTATTGTAGTCGTTGGGGATAAGATTGTCGGAAAACCCACTTCGTATCAGGACGCAAAAAGGATATTAAGGCTTTTAAGCGGCACTACTCATAAGGTTATAACAGCGCTGGCTATAATTGATGCAAAAACAAATAAGAAATTAATAGGCCATGAAACTACAACTGTAAAGATACGAAAAATTGAAAAAGAGGAAATAGAGCGCTTTGCCCGTCTTCACCCTGATAAAGCCGGCTCCTACGCCGCCCAGGAGGATAATGATGCGCTTATAGAAAGGGTTGAAGGCGACTTTCCCAACGTAGTGGGCCTACCTGTTGAGAAACTTAAAAAGATGCTGCGAAAGTTTGGGATTCGTCACTTACACCAAGAAAATCTTGACAAATAAGTTTATTTGTAATACAATGTATTACAAAGGAGGGATGAGGCAATGAGACATCCAGTATCAATAAGTTTACCTGAAGGCATATTTAAACAACTTAAATCCAGAAGTAAAAAAGAAAATGCCACATGGAGCGAAATTGTCCGCGAGGCGTTACGTGAGTATTTCTTCAGGACTGAATTCGCACGGTTACGCAGGAAGGCGAGGATAGAAGCAGCAAAACAAGGCATTAGCCTTAACGAAGAAGAGATTTTTAAACAAATCTCATGAAAATATTAATTGATACAAATGTATTAATATCTGCTTTTATAACAGAAAGTAGTTACTGTTATGATGTCATAGAACACTCTATCCATGAACATGAACTTTACTATACTACTTTCGTAACAACTGAATTTAAAAGAGTGTTAAAAAATAATTTGCATTTTGCAGAAACAATTATAAATGAACTTCTGAAATTTATAGAAAAATTTTTCGTTAAAGGAAAAACTGCTGTTGAAATTGAAAATATCTGTAAGGACCCTAACGATAACCAACTATTAGCAGATGCTTTAGCAAATAATATAGAAGTTATAATTACCGGCGATAAAGACGTACTTGATTTAAAAAATTATAAAGGAATCAAAATTATAAGCCCAAAGGAATATTGGAAGCTTTGAATATACCGTTATATCCCAGCATGGTGGCATGGGATTGATATTGGTAGTTTTTAGATTTGTTTAACTTGCTCTCGGTAGGCTGTAAATTCGCCAGAACCAGAAATACCAGGCATTATTGCGTCTGTCGGGGGTACTAACCTATTAAGAAATAGAAGCCAGATAAAGGGATAGGTTATATCTTCTCTAATGTCTTTCGATAAGTCTCAAATATATTATAATTGAATTGAGTGGTTGCTATATCTTGCGCATCTTGGCTTGTAAATATACTGATTTTTTTGGGATGTCCATCCTTAAAAACCCATGAGAAGAAAAAGGGTTCTTTTTTCTTATGATTACGTACAATAACAAATATATTATCGCCAAAATCTTTTCGCGCTAATTCATCCCTAAGCGAACCTGCATCTTCTAATCTATCGGTAATGATAAATCGCATCCCCTTTGCCTCTCCTGTGGCGACGATGCCATCTATGTCTAATCCGTTATTAATTTCACCTTTATAACCACCTCTAACTATTCTTACCTTTTCAGGTAAACCAAGTCGTGTTCTTAAATCTTCCAATTCATCTTCGCCAACATCTTCCTCCATGTTATGTAAATTTATGTAAACTGTTTGAACTGTTTTTGGCAATACATCCATAAAATGCATCAAGTCAGCCATATCGCTTAGAGATTCTCCTGAGCATTCAATAGTTATCTCATCGGTTTCTTTGGAAACTTTAGAAATCTGTTCTAAGTTTTGTTTAATTGTGGTTTCAGTAAGCTTATCTACCTCGTTATATAAATCTTCTGCAAAATCTGCCCTTCCTGTGTCTCCTGATAATCTACTCCTAACTGCCGACCATAGAGCTTGAAAGCCAACTCCTATTTGCCTTATTTGATTTAAGATTAATAAATGAAGTGGGGGCGTTAACAATTCTGTAAGCCCTTCTATAACAACCGCTTCGCCTTCGGTTACAAGCTGATGTTGACGCTGCGCAAATTCTTCAAACGCATTTATTTTCTCAGAGAATTCATCAGTTTTTTCTTGAAAATATTCTCCTGAAGATACAAATCGCCCGAGCATTACCACCCAGCCAAATGCCTTAATTAACCACAAAGAAGTGTCTAGCGCCGGAAGTAACTGCGCCCTTTCTGTTTTAAGAGCCGCTATATCTTTTCCCATTACAGCAATTGCGCCTGCCTTTTCAGTCATTACCTCTATTATTAAATCCGCTTCTTCGAATACCTGCCTTACAATTTCTTTAGCTTGTTTAGTTCGGCCTTTCTCTTTTGTTTTGATAAGAGCCCACATTTTATCGGCCGAGATTCCCGGATTAGAAATTTCTTTACCCTTTAGCTGCTTAACTATCCCGCTAATTGCTTCTATGCCTGCTTCTGAAACGGCATCTGTGGACGCATGAGCCAATGCGCGCGTTTCATATTGATATGCCAGACTATAAACCCTTTCATAACGTTCTGGTTCGTATTCATCCGCAACATTTTGAATATAGTCGGGGAATATGGTAAGTTCTTGCCATGAAAAATCACCAAAGAGCTCTTCAAGTCTTTCAAGCTTCCTTTTATATTCGGCTTTACCATAATCTGAAAGTCCGCCTATTATTGTTTGTGCCTCAACTAAATTCTCAAGGCGGCTAAATAGTGCTGTACCGGATAGGGTATCTTTAAGCGCCTCTGTCAACTCAGAAAACTCTAAGTCTTTCTCTTGGGTGTTATCCAGCAAAAATTTAATATCATCTGCATCATTTCCTTTGGTATGGGCTTCTTCTGCTAAACCAGTGAGCTCATGTTTAGTGAATTCGTGGTAAAGAACATAATCTGCTGCGATAGACCTTGCTGTGTCATCCTCTATCTTACTTAAACCCTTGCTTAAAAAAACTATATCATCCTCGATGCAGTTTCCGCCTAATGCTCCGTTGGGCAACTTATCGGCTGCCACAATAAGCATCCTTGAAAGTTTATCTTTTATTCTATTAGCGTCGTAACCATTTTCTAATAAGAGTTCTACCTGCCTGTTTAACATTTCTCCTATCTGCTCTGATGCTATTTTGGTACCATCCATATTTTTTGCCACCTTAACATCAACTTCCTCACTTTCAACGATGACACTAAGTGTTTCATATCTGCCTTCAGCTTTAAAATACCCCGATATTTCATCTTTAGTCTTAAGAGATTTTCCTTCTTCAGCAATAACCTCTATAACCCCAATAAAATCCTTAAGCGGGTGTTCCTCGGGCAAGGGCTCAGTATGGGCTGTGGTATGGGCTAAGGCAACCTGGGCTGGCGGGGTTAACATTTCTATCGTAAATCTAAATTCTCTCTGACCCTGAATCTCTGTCTGAGTTATCTTAAATCTTCCGTCCGGTGTTTGAAGAATAACGGTGTTATCATCTATAAGAAATACCCCATATCCTTCATCATATTTTACACTAAATGTGCTCTCTGACCGCGAGATGAAATTCCTTTGTATTTGTAAAATAAGCACATTATTATAACGTAAAGTGGCGCCTCCACCCCTATCTGCAAATGCTTTAAATTTTTCCCTTATAAATTTAATCGTTGTCCTATCGCCGCTGATATTGGGGCTATCAGGAATTCCTAAATAATAACCTAATGTTGAAAAAATGGCGGAAGCTTTGTTTGTCTGTTCAAAAGTTGTAATTACTCCTGCTTCCCCTGTAGGCGTTCCAGCTGACATTGCTGAAAGCTGTGCTTGTTTTACTTGAACTACCTCTGAGATACCATATCCCATTCTGCCAGCTACATAATTCTGTATTGACGCTCCACCTTTTTTTAGCTCTTCCCATATTGCTTTTGCTCTTTCCAGTTCTGCAAGTGTAGTTGCCGCTTTAATCAAATCTTTAAGCAGACTACTTACTGCTCTGGCTATCATATAATCGGTATTATAGTTACCATTCTGCATTGCGCTACTAAGTTCTATTTCTAGAGCAGCAAAATCTTTACCAGTTGTAGATGAAGGAGCGGCTACTGGCGTAGGTGCTGGTGTTGTAGGTTTTGGTGCTACCGGAATTGCTGCAGGCGCGACTGGTGCAGGCATAAGAGTAGGCTTTGGTGCTACGGTATCAGAAACGGATGCGGAAGTAACTGTTACCTTGCCAACGCTTCTTACAGGTGCCATGTCTGGCCGTTTGCCTGTAAATATTTCTATAATGTCTGCAGGATTTAATCTATACCCAAGGTCTTTTCCGCTCTCATCATGCCCCTCATAGAATCCATAATTTTTAATATAACTTATCATTAAACCGGAGAAATGAATCTGCTTCCCTGTGGTTAAATTTTCTACAATGTAATCAACATTTGTTGCACTTTTATCGCCTAATGGAGACGTCTGCATGCCCCTTACAACAGCTTTCTCTGACATCGCCATAGTCGTTGGAGCGAATACATCTGGTTGCGTTGCCTTAGCTCCCCGATAGGCTATCCTTCTAATTCTTAGTCTCTGTCCATTTATAGTAATGGTTGATTCTCCCTCGGCTACAGAAATTTGTTCCAACCAACCAGCTAAGCCTTCATGGGTATAGCCTGCCGCATACACAGTGATATAATCATCTATAAGTAATTGTCTAAGGTTTTCGTTAGAACCAATAAATCCACTTACTGAATCCTGTCCCGGCCGAAGATGCTTATTTATATATTCCTCAAAAGCAGTTCCTGATAATCCTAATTGAGATTGCAATTTTCTAATTATTCCATCTGCAAAAACCTCGGCAGCGCTTTGATATTTTGCTATTGTTGCATCATCCAAAACCCCTTGCGGTGTAACTGCGCCGCGCGTAGCGCCACGAACAACTGTAGTTTCGGCAAGCGCAGCCTGCGCTTGAGCAACGATAGCCTGAACAGCCTGAAGCGTTTGGCTGCTAAATTCTGTAGGGTCGGTATTGATACCCTTATTCGGTTCGTCATATAATTCAAAAACCTCGCCAACCTTATCTGAATCTTCTTTGGCTATGTTGTCTGGGTTAACCCCACTTTCTGCTAATTCTGCCCGAATCTTAGTTATTAAATACACGGCTTGCTGAGCCCTATTAAGTGCATTGCTAAAATCTCTTTTTTCAAGCGCGTCCTCAGCATCTCGGATATGTCTGGCAATCATCCCGCCCGAATCTCCTATGGGCAGTTCTGCTGTGATAGCTGGTTTGGTTTGGGCGGCTGACTCCATAGGCGCTGTTACTCTCAAAAACTCCTTAATTCCTTCCTTACTAAGCGAATAATAGGCGGTGGTGGTATACTTTTCATCCCAACTCTTCCAATCTCCTGTTTCTTGAGAACCATCGCTTCTTACTAATATATAAGAATAAGATCTGCTCTGCGTTTGGAGCTTAACTACAACTTCGCCAGAAGACAATCTTGCTACTGCTGCTAAATAGACAATTACTGATGGCGTAACTGATGGCGTATAAGATATTTCAAATTTATTATCAGCTACAACTACGCGTTTAAGGAATCCATCCTGAGTTTGAAAGTTAATTTCAAAACCAAGCTGATGCAATCTCTCAGTAAGTTGAGTAAAAAGTTCATTTGTTTTTAATTCGTCATCTGTTAAAAACTGTTTTCGTTTTCTATCGATGATTTCACTAAAGCTGCCTCCCAGTATGCCTGCCACATAATTTCGTGTTGCATTTCCTTCATTTTGAAGTTTCTTCCATATATCTTCTACTTTATTTAATTCCTCAATTGTAGTTGCCGCTCTGATTAAATCCATAAACAAGTTGCCTACTGTTAGAGCTTCTAAAAATTCAGTATTATATTTCCCATCCTGCATTGCTACGTCAAGTGCTCTCTCTATGGAGGCAAAATCTCCGCTACTAAGGGTAGAGGGAGCCTGTGTCTGCGATGGTGTTAGTGCTGCCGCTGCCGAAGGTGGTGCAGAAGAAACCGTTGTTAGTGTTGGTGAAATTTCTCCAACGCTTCTTACGGGCGTAATTGCTGGCCGTTTGCCTGTAAATACTTCTATAATATCTGCAGGATTCAGTCTATACCCAAGGTCTTTTCCGCTCTCATCATGCCCCTCATAGAATCCATAATTTTTAATATAACTTATCATTAAACCGGAGAAATGAATCTGCTTCCCTGTGGTTAAATTTTCTACAACATAATCAACATTTGTTACGCTTTGATCACCTAGCGAAGACAGTTGTATGCCTCTTGAAGCAGGCTTCGTTGGCGTCAGAGCAAATACATCCGGTTGTGTTCCTTTAGCCCCTCTAGATGCTATTTTTTTAACCTGCAATATCTGTCCATTTATAGTAACAGGTTTAAAGTCTTCTCCCTCTGGAACCTGCTCCAGCCAAGCCGCTAAGTCTTTATGAGTATAACCTGCCGCAGCCACAGTGATGTAGTCATCTATGAGTAATCGCTCAAGGTTTTCGTTAGGACCTATAAATCCGCTTACCGAATCCTGGCTTGGTCGAAGATGTTCATTTATATATTCCTTAAAATAACCTCCATATAGTCCTAATTGATCCTGTAATTTTCCAATTACTTCGTCTGCAAAAACCTCGGCAGCGCTTTGATATTTTGCTATTGTTGCATCATCCAAAACCCCTTGCGGTGTAACTGCGCCGCGCGTAGCGCCACGAACAACTGTAGTTTCGGCAAGCGCAGCCTGCGCTTGAGCAACGATAGCCTGAACAGCCTGAAGCGTTTGGCTGCTAAATTCTGTAGGGTCGGTATTGATACCCTTATTCGGTTCGTCATATAATTCAAAAACCTCGCCAACCTTATCTGAATCTTCTTTGGCTATGTTGTCTGGGTTAACCCCACTTTCTGCTAATTCTGCCCGAATTCTGGTTATTAAATACACGGCCTGTTGAGCTTCATTAAGCGCCCTATCAGGATCATTTGCCTGCAACGCACTCTCAGCATCTCGGATATGTCCGGCAATCATCCCTCCCGAATCCCCTATAGGCAGTTCTGCTGTGATAGCTGGTGTGGCTTGGGCTTGGGCAGTTGCTTTGGCTTGCTCATAGATAAGTCTCTCATATCTTCTAATTCCTTCTATATCAAATTGTGCCCTTTTTTGTTGCGCTTCGGCTAGAAATCCATAATAATCCTCGCGCTCTCCGCTCTCATATTCCCCTATGATATTCTGTAACTCGGTGATGTCCATCATCAATAACTGGTTCATATGATAAAAAGTAATCTTGGTATAATCTGCAGAAAACTGGGCAACCTGTTCTGCAGAAGCGATTTTATGAGCCGAGGGTTCATCAAACCCTTGTCCTATCCAATAAGCCTGTGAGCGCTCGTGAAACATACTTTCTGTCTGGATATCATCGTTAAAACGTGAGTTTAAAACAATTATAATGTCATCTTTCGGCTTAAATTGATATGCACCGGTCTTGTTACCTAAATCAGCTGTAATAACCCTTGCTTTAATACCCTGACCTAAATCAGTGAGTTTTACTTCTTCGCCATAAGCAGTTTTTTCAAAATCTGGTTCTCTTTCCTTTAGTTTTGGTAATTCGTATACTTCATAAAACCATCTCGGGCCAGGGGATTTCATAGAGTCACCGCTTCTGCGAGTTGGTCGTGATGCATAACGCTCAAAATTAAATCCATAACGGTCGTACAATTGGCGTTTTTCTGGGTCGTTTAGAACACCGTAGGCTTCGTTGACTTCCTTAAATTTTTCTGCTTTTGCTTTATCGCCACCATTAACATCTGGATGGTATTGCCGAGCTAAACGCCTGAAGGCCTTTTTTATATCATCGTCTCTAGCATTTCTTCCAACTCCGAGAACCTCATAATAGTCACGTTTCTCTGCTACGGGGACAGTTTGTCTTTGGTCTCTTGTATAAGTTTCGTTTACCTTTGCAGCTATCTGAAATACAAGCTGGTAAAACAAACCAACTATTGGCCAAGATAATCCCCATCTAAAATTTTCACCCTTTCGATTATCAAAGGCGTAAGAACGACTATCAAGCAGATATACATCGGCAAGCAGAATCATTACAATCTGTGGATTTCTATTTAATCTGTCTATTATTTCCTCTGATAAAACCCGAATCTGAAAATGATTATTCCTAGTTGTGGGATATATAGCGATTTCATAATCCAACTTGGGATCAACCACAAAATCTATCACAATATCTTCCATACGCGCAGGAAATTGCCTGAAGAGTTCTCCTAAATTTGCATAACTACCTTGGCTTGCTCTTGATATAAACAAGTTGGTTACCATATCAACCTGCACATTACCTGCTTCAAAGAATTGTTTTGTTAGATATATTATCTCAAGGAGTTCACGCACATTCTCTTTTGCCTCAGCAAACAAATCAACTCCTTTCTTACTTCGTTTATCCAACTCCTGCCTGACTTTACTACTTAAGGCAGCGACTGTCGTGGCATAACGTGGGCCACGTATAGATTCTAAAAAGGCGAGGATGTTAGTTCTTGTTTCATCCGGAAGAGATAGCGTCATTAACGTGCTGGTGCTACCATTACTTAAGGCGTCAATAACTGCCTTGGCGGTTTGTGGGTCAAGAATATCAACAATTTCTTTAGTTAATTTTTCTATAGCAGCGTTTCTTTCTGTTTCTGCTTTCTCAATGCGTGTCAAAATAGTCTCTACCGCTTCAAGATTATCGCCCAAACCAAATTTTTGAAGAATTTCATAAAGAGTGTTTAGTGGAGTATTAACTAAAGTTACAACAAACCCATATTCTTTTACGTTTCTGGCATAATCTCTGATAACCTCCGTAGTTATTTCTGTATGTTCGTTGATTTCTGTAACTATTTGCTTAATCCTTTCTGTTTCTCTTTGCTCAAGGGATTTTAGAACAGCTCTTGCTATTTCAATATTATTTGCGCAATCAAATTCCTGAAGAAGGTGTAAAAGAGTTTGCAGGGGACTACCGTCTTTGGCTATCACATAACCACGCCTTTCTAGTTGCTGAACATAGGCCCTGATAGTCCCAACCGTTATCTCCGGATTCTCTTCTATCTGTCTAACTATTTGGTCTACAGAAGTATCTGTTGCTGGTACAACAGCCACTCGCACAAGGTTTGTTGGATATGCCTTCTCTATCTCCTCTTCCGGAGTTCCTCTTGCAAGTCTAAGATGCCCTTCTACCTCGTGTTTCCAAAACTGTCTTTTTGCCTCAAGAGGTAAACCTTTAATAAATTTAACCCTTGATGGCGAAAGGATTACTTGTTTTAGATTATGATTTAATTCTACCCCTGTAAAATAATCTTTTATCCCCTCGCCCCCTCGGCTTGGATGCCCAATTAACTTATCATATTTATCTAGCCTTGGAGATACAACAACTCTCACTTTATTAGTCGCTGCGATACCATCTGGGTCCAATTCTTTTAACTCGCTACCTGTAATCTCTTGCACTTTCCCTTCTGCGAAGTCTTGCATAATTGCTTGGTTTACAGCGGTATGCTCCTCTTTTGTCAGTTCGTGACCATCAACTGTAATAGCGCCTCCTCTATGAGTTTTTTTATCTAATTTACCATTAGTAACAAGTGATGGAACCAAGGCATAGGCGTTTGGGGTTTGGGTTATCTGTGATAAAGGCAGGGAAAAATCGGAAAATAGGAAGAGTTGGAGTATGATTATGGAGATTAGCTTTCTTAAGGTAAAAAGATTAGGGAAATTGAAAATACGATGACAACAATTATCGCTG
>CAZDNS010000009.1:0-47679 GCA_964506845.1 uncultured Planctomycetia bacterium
GGTTACGAGTTACCAGTTACCAATTACTATTTTATTTATTTCTTATACTTCAATTCCGTTCCGCATTCGGCGCAATATTTGGAACTATCCGGATAGCTTTTCCCGCAACTTGAGCAGAACTTCGGCATTGATTTTTCTGCCTGCTGCGCATGATGCAATTCTTCGCTGGTATCCGCCTGCCTCTGCGTGTTTGCAGCGGCCTGGCCCTTAAATCTCAAAGGAGTGCCATCGTTCGGGCAGTTCTGGACTCCGGCAGTATATCCTGCTCCGCAAGCCGGACAGTATTTTGTTTCCATTGCATCGCCTATGAGCGCGCCTCCTGCTGCGCCTGCTGCTGCACCAATAAGAGCCCCCTCTGTAGTCTTACCGCTTTGATGACCTATTATTGCACCAGTTCCGGCTCCTATAAGAGTTCCAATGCCTGCGCCCTGCTGGGTTGTCGTACAACCTACTAACCCAAAGGCAAAAATTACAACCAAACTAAGTATAACAAGTCTCATTTTCTTTCACCTCCTTTAATGAGCAGATGACTTATGGAGCTTTTTAGAGCGACATAAGTCATAGCAAAGCGTCTGCGAATCCTTCGACTACGCTCAGGATGGTGAGCGAAGTCGAACCATTAAACCCTTGACATTGAAGATGTCAAGGGTCAAATTCAACCAGCATACTTATGTTCACTCCGCCCTTCAATTACACTCAGGACGAACCCTGCCTCGGCACCGAGTGCCATGTGTTCTATTGCCTCGGCACGAGGTGAGCAAAGTCGAATGGGTTCGTTCCATAAGTCTGGGTTTCATTTGACCTATTCCAAAAATTAATTTTATCATAAGTATCCTTACAAATCAACTTTCATCTTATAACCCTTATACGGTTTAGAGGCCAGTAAATAAGGAAGGCTTTTCCTACCAGGTTCTTCTTCGGAACAAAACCCCAGTATCTCGAATCCCGGGAACCGGCGCTATTGTCTCCAAGGACATAGAAAGAATTTCCAGACACCTCTATCTTCTGGTTCTCTGCGCCATAATCGCCCCTGTTATAATAGTACATCTTTAGAAAATAATCGTTTTCTAAAAGTTTTCCATCTATGTAGAGTCTTCCCTCTTTAATCTCCACAGTTTCTCCCTGTAAGCCGACCAGTCTTTTTATGAGATACTTCTTTTTCTCTTCGGTTGATTTAAACACCACCAACTCTCCTCTTTTCGGAGGGACAAAATGATATATAAACTTATTTACAAAAATATGGTCTCCCTCGATAAGGGTTGGCCGCATTGAGCCTGTGGGAATCTTAAAAACCCCCATTATAAAGGTCCTTATAACCAGAGCCAGGGCTATTGCTATAACAATAGACTCTATATATTCATATATGACTGCTTTGCTGGGAAATCGTAATTTGGGTTTCACACTACACCTCGTTTATAAATAATATTATATCTTAAGAACCGCCATAAAGGCTTCCTGGGGTATCTCCACCCTGCCGAACTGCTTCATTCGCTTTTTGCCGACTTTCTGTTTTTCCCAGAGTTTTCTCTTTCTGGTGATATCGCCGCCATAGCACTTTCCCGTAACATGCTTCTTAAGGGGCCTTACGGTTTCCCGTGCAATAATACGCTCTCCTATAGAAGCCTGAAGCGCTACCTCAAAGAGCTGACGGGGTATGACCTCTTTTAATTTCTCCACCAGTTGCTTTCCCTTTATATACGCCTTATCCTTTTCTACAATAAACGAAAGGGCATCGCAGCTTATACTGTTTATGAGAATGTCCAGTTTTACAAGCCTTGCAGGCAGATATCCCTTGAATTCGTAGTCTAAGGAACCATATCCCTTAGTCATAGATTTAATCTTATCATAAAAATCAACTATCACCTCTGAAAGAGGAAATTCGTATGTGAGCATCACGCGGCTCGGGTCAAGGTACTCGGTGGATATGTGGATACCCCGCCTCTCCTGCGAGAGCTGCATTATTGCGCCCACAGTCTCAGCAGGCGCTATAAGAAATGCCTTGATATACGGCTCTTCTATCTGTTTTATCTGAACAGGAGAAGGAAGTTTGCTGGGGTTGTCTATATCCATATGCGTTTGGTCTGTCTTTATTACCCTGTATACTACACTCGGGGTGGTGGCAATCAGATTTAAACCAAACTCCCTCTCAAGCCTTTCCTGTATTATATCCATATGAAGCAGGCCTAAAAAACCGCACCTGAACCCAAAACCTAAAGAGGCGGATGTCTCCGGTTCATACATAAAGGAGGCATCGTTAAGACTCAGTTTATCAAGGGCATCCCTCAGGAGTGAAAAATCCTTGCTGTTAACCGGATATATACCGCAGAATACAAGCGGCTTTACCTTCCTGTAAGGCTTAAGCGGTTCCTTTGCCGGATGTTTTGCGTTAGTTATTGTTTCTCCTATGTGAACCTCTTTTGGATTTTTGATGTTGCAACTTAGAAAACCCACCTCTCCGCAGGAAAGTTCATCCACTGAGACCATCTTAGGCGTAAGGACGCCAAGCTCCTCCACTACATATGATTTTAAGGAACCCATCATTGTTATAGGTAAGCCTTTTTTTATACCGCCGTTAAAAATCCTTATATATAATACAACGCCTTTGAATGTATCGTAGGCTGAGTCAAATACCAATGCCTGCAGGGGCTTATCTACTTCTCCCTTTGGGGGCGGAATATTCTCGATTATGCTACGAAGTATTTCATCGGTCCCTATGCCTTCTTTTGCGCTTGCAAGAATAGGTTTTTGCCCTCTTATTTTTAAAATCTCCGATAACTGCTGACTCACCAGCTCTGGCTGGGCATTTGAGAGGTCTATCTTGTTTATAACAGGTATTATTACAAGGTTATGCTCTTTGGCAAGGTGGTAATTTGCAACTGTCTGCGCCTCAACTCCCTGTGCTGCATCTACCACTAACAGGGCACCCTCGCAGGCAGCCAGGGATTTGGACACCTCATACGAAAAATCTACATGCCCTGGGGTATCTATGAGATTTAAAATGTATTTTTTGCCTTCCTTATTGACGTAGTTAAGCCTGACTGCGCTTGCCTTTATCGTTATACCCCTTTCTCTTTCTAAGTCCATATCATCGAGGAGCTGATTCCTGAATTCCCTTTCAGAGATTGCTCCTGTAAATTGCAGAAACCTGTCTGCCAGCGTAGATTTTCCGTGGTCTATGTGGGCGATTATACAGAAATTCCTTATAAGTTCCTTATTCACCCCGTTAGACCTCGTTATAAACAACCAATTCTATTTCCATCATTATTAATAAATACATTTGCAAATCTACCCTTTCTATCAGCACATACTACAGAAAATAAAATTTCTAAACGGGGTAGACCCCCTTTAGATTTATCCCATAAGAGACCAAATGCCATAGAGAATTTAGATAAAAATGTGTTACTAAATTTATTAAAAGGTCTAACGGGGTTCACCCCGTTAGAAATCCCACAGCGTGGAATGCTATTTCTAACGGGGTTCATTACTATTCTTCAGTAAAAATTTCTTTCCCTCGTCAACTAAGCCACAAACTGCATTATAAGAGGAAGCCTCAGCGCATATCCGAAGAAGCGATTCGGTTCCCGAGGGCCTGAAGAATATCCACGAGTCATCCTCGAATATTACCTTTATGCCTCCAAGGCGCTTTATCTCCTTGATGGGCTTTCCTGAAAAATACCCTTTAATACTGCTGGAAAGCCGCCTGAAGACTTTATTCCTTTTATTTAAGGGCAGTTTTATATCCTCTCTTTTATAGAAAGACCTTCCGAATTTCCTCTCCATATCAGCAATAATCTCTGTTATGGATTTTTTACGTGTTGCCACCATCTCTAAAAGGAGCAGTCCGCCCAGAATACCGTCTCGCTCGGGAATATAATTTTTATAGCCTATACCTCCGGATTCTTCCCCTCCTATCAATATATCCCTGGTGCGCATAAGTTTGGCGACATGCTTAAATCCGACCTGCCTTTCGTAAATCTTAAGGTTATACCTTCTTGCGATCCTGTCTAAGGTATAGGTGGTCTGAATGGAGCGCACCACTCCCCCTCTTAGGTTTCTATCCTCAACCATATGCAGAAGAAGAAGGCAGAGCATCTTCTGTCCGTCTATAAATTTGCCACCCGGAGCCATCGCGGTTATCCTGTCCGCATCTCCGTCATTGGCAAGACCTATGTCATAATTGCAAGCCGTCATCAGCCTTGACAGTTCTCCTAAATTTTTTTCTATAGGTTCTGGGTTTATGCCTCCGAAAGAGGGATTTACATAATTATGCAGGGTATCCACCCTGCAGTCGGTCCCTTCTAATACCCTTGGAAAATAATTACTGGATGTTCCGCACATAACATCTACAAGTATTTTTAAAGAGGCCCTGTTTAATGCTTTCATATTAACATACCTTTTCAGAAATCCTATGTAAGGCGCGCTTACATCCCTTATGGTAATCCTTCCTTCTCTTAAGGATTTTTCAAATTCTCCAAACTTTATCTTAGACCTATAGAGATGCCTTTCTATCTCCTTGGTCATAAGGTTATCGGCAGGTCCGGCAAATTCCCCTTTAAATTTTATTCCGTTAAAACGCGGCGGATTGTGACTGGCTGTAACCATAATGCCGCCTGATAATCCAAAATGTCTGATGCTGAAACTAACTGCAGGGGTCGGAGTGAAGGCCTTGGTCAGAAGCACCCTTATGCCATTTGCCGCAAGCACACTTGCTATAAGCCTGGCATATGTATCTGATAAGAACCGCGTATCATATCCCACAATCAAGATGGGAGATTTAACCTTCTTAACTCTTAGGTAATCGCATATTGCCTGGGCTATCCGCTTAACATTCTTAAAGGTGAAATCCTCTGCTATAACCGCGCGCCAACCATCTGTGCCGAATTTTATTCTATGCATCTTAAACTCTCTATAGCCTTTTTAATATCCGGGCTGTTAAATACGTATGAGCCTGCCACAATGACATTAGCTCCTGCACGAATGAGCGCTCGGACATTTTTGTCATTTATTCCGCCATCCACCTCTATATCCTTTTTAAAAATCGCTCTTAAGGCCTTAACCTTTGGTATCGCCTCAGGTATAAATGACTGCCCTCCGAAACCCGGCTCAACGCTCATTATAAGCACCATATCCACTTCGTCAAGAAAACTGCTTATACTTGAAACCGGTGTTTTTGGCTTTATGGATATGCCCGCTTTTATTCCGGCCTTCCTTATCTCGCTGATTACGCGAGAGGGTTTAGAGTCTGATTCTATGTGGAAGGTCAGGATATCTGCGCCGGCATCCACAAACCTTTTGGTAAACTTAAGGGGGTTCTTAATCATAAGATGCACATCTAAAATGAGCTTAGTGTGTTTTCTTATAAAACCTACGATATCCGGGCCTATGGTGATATTTGGGACAAAATTACCATCCATTATATCAATATGGACCCAGTCCGCCTTAGCCTCTTGGAGCCTCTCTACCTCATAGGCGAGCCGTCCAAAATCACAGGATAATATTGAAGGCGCGATTTTTAGATTTAACATCTATTTGAGCCTCGGGGAGTTTTTCTGCTCGAGGGGCTCATCCTGAAGCCCGAAGGGCTGAAGGATCTCATGAGATCCTTCCTCGCTTCGCTCGTCAGGATGAGGGGTCGTATAGAGAAGAAAACACCCCGACCCCTCATTTAAGGATTAAAATATCCTTCAGGGATTTTGCCATTTTTTCCTTGTGAGGACCTATTATGGCAATCTTTAGAAACTCACCGCTGAATATTTCATCAGCCATTTGAACTATGTCTTCTGTTTTAACCTTGTTTATAAACCTGATAACCTCATCCACCTTATAAAATCTTGAACCTGCGGCGATGTTCTCTCCCAGCCAGAACATATGGTCAAGGGTATCCTCAAGGCTTATCAGGAGTTGGCCTGTATAAAATTCCTTCGCGCGCCTAAGTTCTTCTTCTTTAGGCGGTCCCTTTTTAATCTTCTTTAATTCCCTTAAAATGGCGATTAGCGTATCCTTAAGTTTTGTGTTCTCAACGCCTGCGCTTATCACAAAGGCGCCTATGTCGGAATATCGCCTGAATTGGCTTCCTATATCGTAGGTAAGACCAAGCCGTTCGCGCAATTCCTGAAACAACCGCGAGGACATATTCCCGCCGAGTATCACATTCAAAAGGCTCATTGTAAACCTTCTGGTATCGTTTCTTGAGGGCGCATAGGTACCCAGGCAAAGATGGGTCTGCTCTGTCTCCTTGAACAAGATTTTAAATCTCGGGCCATCGGAGAGGCTTGTCGCTCTGGTAAACTTACTGGGGCTTCCAATTTCTGTTTTAGAAAATAAGGAAACTGCGTCTTTTTTAAAACCCTCGAAATCCAAAGCGCCGCAGGCTGCGATTACTATATTAGACGGAGTATAAAACCTGTTTTTATAAGAGACGATATGTTTATTCTCTATGCCTCTTACAGATTCCATTGTCCCGGCAAGCGGCATACCAAGAGGATGCCTTGAGAACATAACCTCATTTAAGAGGTCATGCACATGATGGGCAGGCTGGTCAAGATACATCTTTATTTCCTCCATTATAACCCTGCGCTCAAGCTCCATATCCTCTTCTGAGAGCCTAGGGTTAAGCACCATATCGGAAAGCACATCCACTGCCAGGGGTAGTTTCTTCTTTACTATCTTTATAAAATAGCAGGTGAACTCTTCGGCAGTAAAACCGTTTAACTGGCCGCCTACGCCTTCGATTATCTCTTTTAACTGCCGCGAATTTCGCCTGTATGTTCCCTTAAATAACATATGCTCCAGAAAATGGGATATGCCGCAGTTTTTCTTATCCTCGTATCTTCCGCCTGAGCGTATCCAGATCCCGCAGGACACCGATTTCATATCTGGCATATTAAACGCGCAGAGTTTTAAACCATTTTTTAGAGTAAAAATCTTATACATCTTTCTTTGCCTTTCTATAATCCAGATAACCCTGCAGGATTATCCTCGCGGACGACTTATCCAGGACCTTCTTTCGTTTCTTCCGCGATACATCGCAGGCTATCAATGCTCTCTCGGCTTCCTTTGTTGAAAACCTCTCGTCCCAGGTGATGACAGGGATTTTTACGATTTTCTTAACCGCCTTAACAAAATCCAGAACCTCTTTGGCTTTTTTAGAATAGGAACCATTTAAGTTCAGGGGCATGCCGACAACTACCGAATCTATTTTTTCCTTCTCTATAATACCGGCGAGCAACCCTATATCCCTTTTGTCCAGCGTAGTAAAGGGATGAGCGAACATTGCAAGCTCATCGCTTATTGCTATTCCTATTCTCTTTTCACCATAATCAAGCCCTAAAATTTTCATATACCTTAACTAAATTTTGACAGTCTTTTTCTCTCTCCGATGGCGCGATATAGATATTTCACTTCATCAAGCCTATCTTTCGGGCATATCAGGGTAGCCCCTTTTGATTTAACAAGAATGAGGTTGTTCAGGCCCACTGTTGCGAATAAATGGCTATTCTCGCCAAAAACTATGCAGTCAGCGGTATCAATCCCTATAAAATTACCCTTGACGGTATTTCCAAATCTGTCTTTTGGAAGGAAATGTTCAAGCGCCTTCCAGGAGCCCGCATCGCACCAGAAAAAATCTGAAACCAATGCCTTTATCTGGTTGAATTTTTCAAGCACCCCCTTATCTATAGATATGTTTTCAAAATGGCTGTAGTGTTTTCTTATAATTTCTTTGAGCTCTTTTTTTCCAAGGTGAATAGATATATCCTCAAGACCCTTATAAAGCCCTGGAAGGTGTTTTTTAATAGCGGATAGGATGCTCTCTGTCTTCCAGATAAAGAGGCCGCTGTTCCAGGCATAGTTTCTGTCCTTTATAAATGATTCCGCCTTTTTAAGGGAGGGCTTTTCGATAAAACTGCGCACATTATAAATTCCTTCTTTATCGTTACCGGATAGTCTCAGATATCCAAATCCTGTTTCTGGATAGGTGGGCTTTATGCCTACGAGTATGAGAGAACCTGTCCTCTTTGCCAATCCTATCGCCTTTTTAATCAGGGTCTTAAAGTTTGAGTTGCCTTTTATCAGATGGTCGGACGGCATAATGACTGTAAGCGAATCAGGGTCAAGCCTTTTTAAAACAACTGAGGCAAGACCGATGCAGACCGCTGTATTTTTAGATTCTGGCTCGGCTATTATATTTTCTCTTTTTAAGGAGGGTAGATGCTTTTTTATAAGCCCGGCCTGGTTTTTATTCGTAATTACGTATATCTTATCCAGAGAAGTCAGGCCAAGCGCCCTCTTAAATGTGTCCTGCAGGAATGAGGTTTTCCCCCAGAGTGATATAAACTGCTTTGGCAGGTTCCTCCTGCTTAATGGCCAGAACCTTTCCCCTTTACCACCTGCGAGAATTAATACGTATGTCATTTTTATTTAAAAAGTTAAGAAGTTAAATTTTATACTACTTATTAAGGTATGTCAACACATTCGTATTCCCACAATTGACTCGCATAAATGTTACCGAAAACAATTCTGTAAGGTTTCGTGACTCATAATTGATATCGCCAGAAAGATGTAAGTGATAGGTGGCGTGGCTTGGTTTCGAGCAGGGCGTAGAGGCAAGGAGGGTGCGGGGAGTGAGTCTATCCGCCTACGCAAAAAACCATCCTGAGCCTTCGGGATGGATGAATGCGAAGCGGATAACCCGCCGTAGCCTTGGCGAAGGCGGGTATGCTTCGGCGGATTTCGCCGAAGCATTTGGAGACACCGCGGGTCTAAACCCGTGGAGCTTCATTTTAAAATGCGTATTCGCTGTTCGCCTTTTCTTAGCTGATATTCAACGTAACCTGCAAGGACTTCTTGAACCTTTAGTGACGGCTGGACTACGAAATAATGGCTTATTACGGCATGCGCCACTTCATGTCCGAGCACCTCACGTTTAAAATCCTCGCGCGATATATAAATGGTGTTTAAATCATATACGTAAAAAGAGCCGCTATTAAGCTCTTCCTGAAATAGGTCATAGTATATCTTATTCAATCGGCCTCTGTTTGTACAAATCTTTACATTTGCCTGAAAACTGTAGATATGCATATCCAGTATGTCGCAAACCTGCATAAATAAGGTATCCAGCATATCGGAAAGTTCCTCCTCCAGAGAAAAGCCTTCCTTGATGGCTTTATCTACAAGCAGCTTATCGAAGGGCCGTATATTTAACTTCTGCAAAAGGTCGGATATCTCTAAATCGGAAGGGCAATAGATAAGGAAGTGCTTTCCGGATATCTTCTGGCTTTTTTCAAAACCATCATCTATAGCGTAAAGATGCACATCCCGCCCGGGAAATAAAAAGACAATTAATAAAACAACAAAAAAAAATATTCGGATCTTTGACATTAAGATTTGAAGTGATTGACTATTTTTCCCAGTTCTTCCATCGCTCTTTTTATCTTTGTTAAAGAGGCCCTTTTATATTCGGAGATGTCGAGCTCCTGTATGTCATCCAGTTCCTTTCTAACTGCCGCAAAATTATTTTTTAGCGGGTTTATTTTTTCTCTTATTTGCTTTATCATATCATTTAATGAGCTTGCCAGGTCCTTCAGCTGGTCAAGGCGGCGGATTTTAAAATCGCCTGAAAAATCTCCCTCGCCTAACGTCGATATTACGCTCTTACACCTGTAAAGTGGACCCACGATTTTATGCGACACAAAGAGGGTCGTGAATATAGAAGCCAGGCCTATCAGGATAGTTACGATTACCACGGTCTGTACAAGCATGGGCAGTAAGAAATCCGCTGTTGAACGCACTACCACGCGGGAGTTAATAATAGAGATGGTAGTTGAGCGCATAGCCAAACAATAAAGCACAGCGGTGGTAAGCAGGCCTCCGAGAACGACGAGTAAACAAAAATTAAGTATAAATTTAGTCTGGAACTTCTTATCTATAAAACGGATTCGGCGTTTATTGGACTGACCGGTCTTTTCCATATTTACCCCCTTAATTTCTATTTTTTCGCAGATTAAGTTATCGTCTCGAACAAATCTGAGTAATCATAGGCATAAAATGAGTTTCGTTAGAGCCTACTCTACTTTTTTCAAAAGATTATGATTTATCTTTATATCGGAATTCTTGCGCAGGTTATCTATCCATTCATTGAGCAACCGGGATTCTTTAAGTTTAGCAAGTTCCCATTTAATCTGGCTGTACATCTGCTCATAACTTTTGTCGGTCTTGCCTTCTTTTAGCATATTGCGGTATGTCTTTTCTATTTCTGCGTCGCTTACAAACGCCGTGCCTGCAATCTCGTTGGTCTTTTTTTCAAGCGCGAGCCTGAAAAGGGACTGTTCCCAGAACCTCTCGATCATCTTAAGAAAATCCTTGTTTTTATCCAGGCCTTTCTCCTGCGCATCCTGCAGGATGAGTTTTCTGTTGATAAGATTGTCAAGGAATTCTTTCCTAGACTCAATGGTATTGTCTCTTACATATGGAGAATCTTTAAATGCTTCCTCAAATTCGTTTTTAGTGACTATATAGTTATTAACCTTTGCCAAAAATTGTTCTTCCTCTTGCGAGGGTGCGCAACCAGTAAATAACAGCATAAGAAATATGATTAGATATTTTCTCATTTTAAATACTCCTTTCCTATCTTTTCTAAATATTATACTATGCACCCAAGAAATTGCTACAAAAATATAGACGATGAGAATAAAAAATATCTTAATAAGGTTTTTGAAGAAAGAAGTTCGGGGAGGATTTTTATTTTTTCTTAATAAAATTTAACCAGTTTAAAAGAGGCTGTAATCCCTCATGACCGGTTATATTTAAAGTGCCCTCGATAAACTCATAGGCGCCTTCTTCTAAGATAAATGCATCAAAGGCAGATATATCTGCTTCAACTAAGGGATGATAAAGATATACACTGCCTATAGGTTCAAAGGTATTTATCTGATATTGTAACACCTGTTGTGAGTTTGGGAGTAAAACTCTTAAAATTAAGACATTGGAGCTCTGGGATTCTAGAACAACGGCGCCGAGCGCTATATCAAACGCATTTGAGTTAGCAGAGGTTAATGCACCGGAGCTAACTCTCAAGACATAGCCTGTTCCGGCTTTATTTATAGATAAGCCATTAAATGTAGCTTGGCCGCCTGAAGCGGTTTTTGTCAGTGTGCCTGATAATGTTCCAGTGCCTGGGTTGGTGCTAATACTAGCAGTTATGTCAGTAGTATCATCATCCGTAAGGATATTATTCCATGTATCCCTCACTTCAACTGTTACGCTGGGCGTAATGGTTGAGTTAACAAGTGTATTGGTGGGCTGCTGAATGAAATTTAGATTGTTCGCGGCACCAGGGTTTACTGTTAAATCTAACTCATAGGAGGCATTACCGTTAGAGTCTATTGTGCCGTCTGTTACGTCCAGCGAGACGCTTTCGGCCTTATAGGCCGTTAGAGTAGCGGCCCCTGCATTGGATACACCGTCGGTAAAGCTAATGTTAACAGATGTTCCTATGTTTACGCCTTCTATGGTTGGGATTGTTCCGTTGGGCGCATTGGATAATCCAGAGAAGGTTAGTGATTTAGTTCCTGTGTAGGATATAGCTGTATTGCCATTTGCATCATAGGCGGTTATTGTAAGTTCGTTATTTGAACCTGCTGTCGGCGTGGCGGATGCGCCTGTAATCTTCAGGTAAGCCGCAGGTCCTGTAAATATCCAATTTGTGTTGTTCCCTGAATCTGTAGAATTAGCAACGCTAATTGCTGTAGCATTGGTATTGCTGGAATCCCTTACATCCACATATGATATATTTCTTGTGCCCTGCGGGTCTATGTTCCACTGGTTGGAGTTAATCGAACTTCTTAAAACAATAAGGTTTCCTGCGGAGCCTGTTAGGGTTAGCGTTCCTGTTATAGTCTGGCTTGTGCCTGCTGTAAAGTTAATTTGTTTACCAGCTGCGGTTGATCTTAAATTAAAGAACGCAGTTGAACCGGATATCGTAGATATGCCTGCTCCGTCAAATATAACCGTACCAGAGCCATGATTAAATGTGGCATTGTTTGCAAAATTGCCTGCTAAGGCTATCGTTTTACCATTAAGATTGAGTGTTCCGTTAGTCAGCGTTAAGTTTCCGTTTATGTCTAAATCATCCTGCAATGTCCAGATGCCGCCTGCACCATTAAAGGTAATATTATTAAAACTTGCTCCACCTGATGTAATGGATTTACCTGCGGAGGTTCCGTCAAATGTAACCATGCCTGTTCCGGGGGTAAATGTACTGCCTGTTTTCGCCCAGTTACCTGAAACTGTAAAGGTTCCTGTTGGAGCAGTTAACGTACCAGTACCAGATATTGTTACATCTCCATTTACATCTACTGTGCCTGTTGAACCGGTAAATGTGCCTGCTGATACTGTAAGTCCACCGTTAAACGTCTGCATCGCTGTCTGGGCCTGATAAGTACCTCCATTTACAGTTGTAAGGCCTGTTACAGTAGTTGTCTGGCCGTTGGCGTTATAGATGCCTGATGAGATGGTAAAAGTACCGGCTATGGATTTAGCCCCCGCTGACTGAATAACATCAGAGGAATCGGTAGTGTTAATAGTTAAATTAAAATAATCCGTACCTCCAAAATCTTTCATAGTAAAGGTATCGGCTGCTGAGTCGTCATCTCCCACATATTCAAAAGTTCCGGAATTGGTATCCATAGTAAGGGTTAGGGTCTCTGCGCCTTGAAGCCTTAGGGTTGCATCATTTGAGAATGTGTTATCAACGGTGAGGTTCTTGCCGTTGGTATAGAGAATCCCTGAGGTGAGGGTAAGGTTATTATTTGTCCTCTTAGCCGATGCGCCGAAAGAGAAGATATCGTTAGCATCTGTGGAATTAATAATAAGATTATAGAAATCTGTCCCTCCTGTTTCCTCAAGGGTAAAGGTATCTTGGTTACCATCCCCGTCGCCTACGTACTCGACGATGCCTGAGTTGGTATCCATGTTTAATGATAATGTCTCTGCGCCCTGTGCTCTTAGGGTAGCATTGTTAGAAAATGTGCCAGAGACGGTGAGGTTCTTGCCCCCTGTATAAAAAGTCCCTGAAGTAAGGGTGAGATTATTGCCTACTGTTAAGTTAGCGCCTAATACATAGGTTGCCTTGTTGGTATTGGGGTCGTTGATAGTCAGGTTGTTATAATCTGTGGCTCCGAAATCTTTAATGGTCAGGCTCTCGGAGATATCGCGGCCATAATACACGACAGTCCCTGAGTTCGTATCTAAATTATTTACGTTCGTTAAAGTTTCGTTGCCTTTTAACTTAAAGGTGCCGGAGTTAGAGACTGCGGCAGCGCTTGAAAAACTGAAATTATAACCTGCAATATCATAAGTGCTTCCTGAGGCAATCGTTAGGCCTGTCATCTTAATGGCTGTGGTTTGGGTGCGCGTAGAATTATTGGAAATGCTTACGCTGCCAATATCCTGTAATGAGGCGGTATTATCTGTTAGGCTACCGGTGCCATCAAAAGTAAGCGTCCCGCCTTTTGTAAAGGTGGTGCCTGCATTCAAAGTAAAATTACCTGCAATATTAACATTTCTGCTATTGGTATTAAAGGTGCCCCCTGAATTAAGAAAATTGCTGTTTACTTCAAGATTGCTGGTTATAAGCTGAAGAGCGCCTGCGCCCGAATGGGTAAGGTTATAAAAAGAATTCCCCGCACCTGTTCCTCCAGAGTCTAGGGTTTGTGTTCCGCTTCCCTTAGTAAAATTTACAGTGGAAGTCCCTGCCGTAAATGTCCCTGAATTAGACCAGTTGCCGTCTACTGATATGGTATAGCTATTCGCATCAATTGTCCCTCTGGTTCCGATTGTCAAATTGCCCGCGCCTGTAACCGTGGGGTCTGCATCATCAATGGTAAGATTACCGCCAAGATTAAGAGTAACATTCTTATTACCGCCTGTTCCTATACTTAAAGCCCCTATAGTATAATCAGCGGCTGTATTTACGGTAAGGGCAGAGCCTCCTGTTTTATCAAGCGTAACCCTGTAGGAATTATTGTTAGGTACGCCATTGGGATTCCAGTTGTTGGCGTCTTCCCAATTATTGGTGCCGGCGCCGCTGTCCCAGGTAACAGCTACCTCATCCTCCGGATTCCAGATAAAACTGCCGTCTTTGGATATCAAATTTGAATATCCGATATCTAAAGTAGTTGATGTCCAAAGCCGGATTGTTCCATTGGAAGCAGAGACAGTACTATAAACTCTTATGGCACCATTATCGGTAGATTCAACATTAATTGAACCGGTTATTGCATAGATATTGCCGTAAATATTTATATCTTTACTGGCAATTAAGGAGAGATTATTGGCAAGAATAGTTGCACCACTAGAAGTGTTTATACCTCCGGATATAGCTTCTAAGGTAAGATTTGTATCTTTATTATACACAATAGCGCCAAATCCATCCGGGGGACCGCGCAGCAATATACTGGTTCCTATGCCTAAAGAGTCTAATATTTCAATATCGCCCTGGCTTTTACTTATATATATATTATTTCCTATAATGTAGAGCGGCACATCAGGCGTTCCGAACTGCCCTGCCTTTAGGTTTATCTGGCTTGACTGGATTATTGCCTGCGGTGTCTGGTTGTTGGTAGAATTTTGGTCTACGGTAGATGGATTAAGTTGGATAATTGCATTTTCCGCTTCCAGGGTTATTGATGTAGGAACGGATATTATGCCTGAGTTTATGATATTCAGCGCTTTTATGGAGAGGGTCGCAGGGGCGGTATCGGAGATTATTTTACCTTTATTTATGAAGTCAGTATTAATGGCATTAATTATAACCGTATTTGCATTGATTGTGCCGGTGTTTAGTATGGGCGCTCCCTCCGCTACCAGTTCAACTTTGCCATTATGGCTGGATAATGACTTTGCTTCTATTATACCTGAGTTATTTATGGCATAATCAAACACATTATTTAAAACCTTGGCTGTCAGGATAACCTTTCCGCCGTTTGCGCTTATTGTGCCTGTATTCTTTACGGTGCTGTCTAACCTCTTGCCGTCAGGGCCAAAGACAGCCTCTTTTACGCCCTCATCAACCACAACCGAGATCTCATTTAAATCATCTAAGGCAAGTGTAATCTTCTCGCCAGAAGCTAATACTGCCGTTCCTAAGTCTGCTTTTATGGAACCTGTATTTTCAACTGCCTGCGACAATAAGCAAACATAACCTCCGTTTTTTACTGTAATATTTCCCTGGTTGATAATGTAAGCGTTGCTTTTGTCTTTAAAAAATCTATAATTGCCTTTCAGGAAGTTTTCATTGGATATGTTTAAGGTTGAGGCGACTAGTCCCGCTACATCTACTCGGGAATCCTTGCCGAATATAACGCCGTTGGGATTTACGAGAAAGACGTTTCCGTTTGCGGTAAGTGTGCCCATAATACTTGAGGGGTCAACTCCAACTACGCGGTTTAGGACAACTGCAGAGGAAGAGGGCTGATTGAAGTTAACTGTTTCAGTTTGAGCTATGGAGAAGGTGTTGTAATCAACTATTAGCTTATCTGACGGTGTGTTTACATTCAGCGTATCGCAGGAGGAGCGGTCAAATGTGGCAGAGCCTGCTATTACCTGCTCACCTTCCGGGAGTGCATATATATTTAATGGGGTGCTTAATAGCCTAATAATAATGCTTATTAATATAAATGCGACTTTATAATCTCTTGTCGTCATCATAACCGCCTTCTTCTCTGTGCTATTATGATGCTTATTGAGATATAAAGTTTCAATATTTATGGGGGAAAAATAAGTTGGAACCGAAAAGTAGGATTTTTTTCTACACATAATTAAATCGATATTTTATATTTGAATCGGAAGATTACTTCGGTAGCTCGGCGATCCTGCCCCTGCGGGACCCGAGGCTTTGCCCCGAATGAAGCGACTTATCTCGCTCATCTTCGGGATCCCGATGCAGAACCTTCAAGAAATTCTACATTCGGGACGCCCCACGCCTTTCGGTGAGTTTGCCTTTTCGGATAATCCTTCGTATATTATTATCGTAAGTATACTACATACATAGAAGAAATGCGAGGTGGTTTTCAAAAATTTTTAAAAACTCTTCAAAATCTCTGTCCAGACGTGGACGTTATCATTATCAGAAGGCTCGTTATCCAGCGCCCAGCCGATATCAGTCCTGAACGAGAAATCCTCGGGAAGATTAAAGCGCAAGCCACAACCTATGGCTCTTAAAGTTTTAGTCTCCTCTTCTCCTGGCTGTGGCCTTATAAGCCGCGCGTTTGCCCAGTCATAAAAGGTAACTATTCTCAAGGCATCATAGAATTTTGCTTTTGAAAACGGCACCTTTAAAGTTTTTGGAACTAAATACGGTGGAAATGACAATTCCCAGCTCATAGAATAACCCTTATCTCCCACAACCTCTGCTGCCGGATAGCCGCGCACATTGGATATGCCGCCTATCTGAAACTGCTCTGCTGCAGGCAGGATGTAAGGCGATAGCTGCAATTGATTTTTCCACAACAACCTGGAGTTAAAAGGCATACTGTTCAGCCTTATCAAATTCACAGTATGCTTTATGAATCTTCCTCCTGAATCAGCCCTTGATACGCGTATGTCCTGTCTTTTTAATCCTCCGAATAAACCAGGGATCCCATAATCCAGCTCTTCGGTAATTATAGTGCGGCCGAACCTATCGCTTAAATCAAAATCCAAACCTGTCTTTGCAACGCGCAACCTGTCGCGGCTTGTCTCATCTCCTAATTGGAAATTAATGACGTCTTTATAATCAAAACCTAAATTTAAGCTTAAGCCCATATTTTCCTTATCAATTAAGACCCTGGTAGCATATATGCTGTAAAGCTCGCTTTTACCCCTTGCCTGCAAATCCTCATATACCTCACCCAGGCGAAGTTTTGTGCGGGAAGCAGAAAGACCTACTTGTAAGTTATCTGCAAGCGGCAGGAGATAGCGCGAGTTTGTTAATACATAATTCTCGGCTTCTGCTAATTGATATTGAAGCGCTAGTTTATCATCCCAGCCAAAAAGGTTATTATGCGTAAGGGTAGTTTTAAAACGATTTTCATCAATATAACGCGAGCCATAGTTATCATAATTAAATCCAACATGGACAGGCAAACGGTCTTTTACTTCTAATACCACATCAGTAGTTCCTGGTTCTTTACCTGGCATAAGAATTGCCTTCGCGCTATGGTCCGGCTCTACATTTATTTTGCTTAAACCCCTTCTTAAGATATTATAATTAAAAGGCTGGTCCTTTTTTAAGGCGATCTTTTTTCTAAGCAGGGATGCCTTAAAATAACGGTTGCCTCTTATTTCCACATCCCCGGTAATTCCTTCTATAACCCTTATTTCTACTGTCCCTTTTTCAATCTTCTGCGGTGGCAGATAGGCGCGGGATGTCACATAGCCTTTTTTGCGGTAGGCATCGGTAATTAAATCTGCTGCTTTTTGCAGTTCCTGCAAGATAAGTTCTTTATTCTCAAAGGGAATGATTATTGAATCGATCTCTTTTTGAGAAACAAGAGTCACCCCTGTAACATTGATTTTATTTACTACAATTTTCTCTGCGGCTTTAGAAGGGGGTGCTGTGGTAGGGAGTTTTTCTTCTATCTTCGGTTTCTCTTTAACCTTTTCAATCCTTTCGCGTAAGAGTTTTTCCTTTTCTATCTCTCTTTCTATTTTCTCCGTCTCGCCTACCTTCTGGGCAAAAAGCGGAAGATTTTGAAATACTATTAAAGAAATTAACATCAACGCCGAAACGCCTTTTTTCACTATTTTTCCATCCCCTTTAATTTACAGCTAATTGTTTTTGAGTTTAGCATAAAGAAGAGATTTTGTAAAAGGCGCTTTTAGAAAATCAAAGGGTTATTTCATCCACCCTTATTTTCAGGTAGTTATCCTTGATTTCATAGGAAATCTCAGCAGGATGCCCGGTATAACCTTTATCTTGATAGGCTTGCTTGATAAGCTCTATTAAATGCCTAATCTCCTCTTTGCTAAGCAGGTGTTTCTTAAAAGGCTGGGTTATTTCATCCAGAAGTTCTTTGTCAAGCAGGGTAATTCCTTCCAGCTTAATACCCTTTATATATATTTTTTCTTCTTTATCCAACCTTTCTCTAAGAAGTTTCTCTTCCTCGAGAAGCTCCTGTGTCCTCTGCTGTTGGCTCGCAGATGGCTCTGCACAAAAGCCAATTCCAAACCTTAAACCAAAAAATAAAACTAATAAGACTGATATAACAATACTACTTTTATTTAAGTTTTTTGTTATCATAGTAATTAGTCTGAGTGGAGCCCCTCCCGAGCAGAAAGAACAATATAGCATTCATCCCTCGGGCTATCCCTCGCGACTTGGCTCGCCTCGTGCCGAGGCAATAAAACGCATGGCACTCGGTGCCGAGGCGGGATGGTGAGTCCTCCGACTCGTTCCGCTCGCTCAGGATTATCCCGAGTGAAGCCGAGGGACGAAGCCGAACCAAAGCCCGGGGATTTCTGCGAGGGATTAAATACTCTGCCATTTTAACTACGGCTGGTCAAGCGATTTATGAGGCTATAATACTTGTTTGACAATTCCAGCGCTATCCATTATATTAACTGAGGGGTCGGGGTGTTTTTTATAGGTTTATCCGACCCCTCATCCCGAGCGAAGCGAGGGATCACAAAGATCCTTCGGCCTTACGGCCTCAGGATGAGCCCTCAATAAATATAAAAAACTCTCCGAGGGCTCATATTAACTCAATAAAATGATAAAATCAGGATCTAACTCAAAAAATCTTTCTGCAAAAAAATGGCGTATCCTCTTTTTTGTAACCCTATTTTGTTTTTTTATTTTGCTTTCCATAAGAGTGGCAAATGAGTATCATTGGAGCGACTGGGCGTTTGGCGATGCCCAGACAATGCTAACCCTGCGCCACTGGAGCGAGAAAGGCTGGCTTAAGAATAAACTTTTATTCATACCTCAGGGCTATGCAAAGGTAGTAGAACTCTTTGATAAACCGCCCTTAACGCACCACGCCCATGGAACCATAACCGGCTCTATTGGCCCGAGGCTGTATTATACCCATTACCCTTCGGGTTATCTTATCCCTTACGCTCTTTTATCAAAGACAGGTTATAGCAATATCTCTCATTTGAGAATTCTATCTCTGTTGTTTTCTTTTGGAGCGGTTATTCTAATGTATTTTTTATTCTCCATGCTTACAAGCCCCGGAATCTCTTTTGTGGCGGTAGTTTTCTATTTACTGTCTCCTGCATTTTCAGGCTTTGCCGATACTATAGCAAACCAACCAGTTGACGACTTCTTAAGATTTGCTTTTATGGCTTTGATAGTTTTTTCAACACGAACTTCTTCCTTAAGCCGGGCAAGAATATATAAAACCTCTGCCTGGATTGTAGAATTTTTATTATCGCTATCCTCGTTTGATTCTGTCTTTTTTGTATATATCTGGTTGATTGGGTGGGACTTAATTGAACGCCGGGGTTTTAGATGGAAGACATATATATTATTCGCTCTTGCGCCCTTAACAGCCCACGGTCTTTTGTTCCTACAAAATATATGGTATCTGGGTTTAAATGACAGTGTAAGAGATTTCTGGTTCACATTTTCCTCAAAAGGCGAACTGTCAAAAGGCTATAACCGTTACTATTTGTTTTGGAACGCTCTCATTAAATTATTCGGCAACCTACACAAACCAAGTTTTTTAATCCTGTGCTTACTGATTTTGTATCTTATAAATATTAAATTTATCGGTAAAGAAAATACAAGGGAATTTCCGTCGCTAAGATTAGTGATTATTCTCTTTTTATGCGGCCTGGCGTTTTTGTTTGTATTTCCCAGGTCCGGCGAAGCGTTGTATCAAACAAGGCAGCTAATTCCCCCTGTGGCACTCTTGGTCGGCGCAGCCACCTGCTCATCTATAAAAATGGCAAAACAGGGTTTTTACAGAAAGGACTATTTAAGAGGAATAAAAACTTCCGATATAAGAAAAAAAATCATTCTGCCCTATACGCTAATATCCCTTATGATACTGGTATTTTTCTGGCAGGGGGTAATATTCAATAAGTGGGAGCCTTATTTTATCCCCCCCTATCACCCCGATATCCTGCTGGACAGACAAATCAAATCTATGCAGACTGAATACGACGCAGTTATTTTTGAAATAGGAGGCTTTCTTGTCTATCATGATTTAAATTATATGCCGGGTTTTCATCAGATTGACCCTGTCAATGAATACTTTGCGGGATGTAAACCTATATTATGTTTTACTTCCACCGAAGAACTCGCTTCTGATTTATCATATATGCTAAGATACAGCCCCTACAGATTTTCGCCTATATTGATAGCAAAGGAGCCGTCATATATCGGAAATGCACTGTTCTTATTAACCAAAGAAGGCCTATTAAAGAAGGAAGCGCCAAAGGGCTATACCTTTATGGGAAAATACATTGTGGACTTAACTGAGTATCTCAAATGGGATACCGATTCTTGAAATATTCTGTATTTATTTATTTCTATCCACCCTAAAAAGACTTTTAGTAAATTCTGAATCTACTTTATAGCCGAGCTCTTGGGCTTTTCTGACATACTCCCTTGATTTTTCAAAATCCTTCTTCATAAAGAATATTAACCCCATCTCATAATATGCCCTTGCGTATTTTGGTTCAAACCTTAGCGCTGTAGTCAAATCTAAAATGGCCTTGTTGTATTCCTTTATTTTGGCGTAGGCGTTTGCGCGGTTTATATAGACATCTGGATTATCGGAGACAATGATTAAGGCACGGTTAAAATCCTCTATTGCCTGGATATATTTACCTATACTGGCATATGCAATTGCCCTGTTATTGTATGCCTCTTTGTCGTTCGGCGTAATATTCAATACCCTGGTGTAATCGGATATAGCCTTATCGTATTGACCCATTTTTGAATAGGCATTGGCGCGGTTAAAGTAAGCATCTGGATAGTTATGCTCTATATTGAGTGCTGCAGTAAAATCTGATATGGCCTTATCATATTCTCCCCTCTTTGAATAGGAAACCCCTCTCGCGTAATACCCCCTTGCCTTATTGGGAGATTTATCTACAGTATCGCTCCACAGGGTTAAATCGTCTTTCCAGACAATATTTCTAAAATAGGCAAGGGTGGAATAAAAGGTAAGGAATATGACAATAAGGCATAGCAATAGTTTAGGCCTGCCTTTAAAGAGATGATATAAAGAACCTGCAAGAAAAAGGCTAAAGCCGGCCGTAGGAAGGTATAATCTATGTTCGTTTATTACATCATTTAGGGTTATTATGCTTGATTCCGGAACAAGGGTCAGGAAAAACCAAAGAATACTGAAAGAGAGTAATGGGTATCTGGAATATAGCCTAAAGGCAGTAATTAGGATAACCAGAAGGCTCACAAGGCTTATAAGCGTGGGTATTTCAAATAGACTCCTGGAGATTGGATAGTCATAGTCTATGGTCTGGTTTATCGGCAGAAATAGCAGTCTGATGTAGGTTATAATGACCCTGAATTGGGTCAATAGGTAATATTTTGAAGATAGATGTGGCATTATGTTTTTATCCGCAAGTATACCCTGAGCCTTAAAGTACACTGTTTTGGTGAATATAAGGGTGAGGGGGATAACTGCCAAAAGAAGCAAGAAGGGAATTGCATATTTAAGAGAAGATTTTCCGTTTTTCCTGAGGAAATATAACTCAAGTAAAAGTATCAAAAAAGGCAGGGTAAATACTATCTCTTTGGTGAACATACCGAGCAGGGCGCTTATTATAGAGGCTATATACAAAACTGCAGAAACCAGAGTATTTCTATGGGTTAATCTTACCCTTAGATAGAGGCACAGGCTTAACAGGTAGAACAGGCTGGCTAAGATAGTAGAGCGCTGGTAGATGTAGGTTACTGCCTGAGTCTGGACGGGATGAGAGGTAAATATCAGACTGGCTAAGAAGGCTATGAGCCTGGCTTCTTTTGCAATCTCTGTATCCTTCAATCGGGGCGTCAAGAATAACAACTGGATGAACCACCATACAAGTATAGTTGCGCCTAAATGTATGGCAAGATTTACGATGTGATAGCCAAAGACATCCAGTTGATGGATATGGTAGTTGAGGCTGAAGGATAAAAAGGTTATGAAGCGGCTTGGCCAGAATTTAAATATAGCCCCTAAGTCATTTGGATTCCTTATGGAGATATTGTCTTCAATCAGGTTAACACCATCAAATATGAAGGGGCTGCTAAGGGTGTTGGAGTAGAGGAGGAGACAAAAAAGAGATAATACAATAACTGGAAAGAAACCGGATGCTTCCTTAGGCCCTTCCTTTAAAGGTTTAGGAAGGCCTACCCTTGTCGGGTTAGACCCATCCTTTAAAGGTTTAGGATGGTCTACCCTTGTAGGGTTAAAAAAATTTCTAATCATACGTCTTATTGCTTTAAATATTCGGGATTATTAAAAAATTGTAGAAATTTTGGGTCAAACCTATAACCTAATTCCTGCATCTTTTGAATATCCTCATATGCGCTTTCGTATTCCTTTTTCTTTATATAGGCAACCATCCGGTTATAATAAATATCCACAATTTTAGGATTGATTTCCAATGCTGCTGTAAAATCGGATATGGCCTTATCGTATTCGCCTATCGCCAAATAGGCATTCCCACGGTTATTATAAGCCTCTATATACTTGGGATTAATTCTTATTGCCTGACAATAGTTAGTAATAGCCCTTTCGTATTGGCCTATGCTTGAGCAGGCGTTGGCTAAGTTGTAATAGGCCTCTGCGTAATTTGGGTCAATTGTTAATGCCTCGCTAAAATCAGAGATTGCGTTTTCATACTCGCCCTTATTGGCATATGCGGTTCCGCGGTTATTATAAGGGTGCGCGAAGTCCGGATCGATATTTATTGCCCTTGTTAAGTCCGAAATCGCTCTTTCGTATTGGCCTTTTTTAGAATAGACAGTTCCCCTGTTGTAATACCCCCTTGCCTTATTGGGAGATTTATCTACAGTATCGCTCCACAGGGTTAAATCGTCTTTCCAGACAATATTTCTAAAATAGGCAAGGGTGGAATAAAAGGTAAGGAATATGACAATAAGGCATAGCAATAGTTTAGGCCTGCCTTTAAAGAGATGATATAAAGAACCTGCAAGAAAAAGGCTAAAGCCGGCCGTAGGAAGGTATAATCTATGTTCGTTTATTACATCATTTAGGGTTATTATGCTTGATTCCGGAACAAGGGTCAGGAAAAACCAAAGAATACTGAAAGAGAGTAATGGGTATCTGGAATATAGCCTAAAGGCAGTAATTAGGATAACCAGAAGGCTCACAAGGCTTATAAGCGTGGGTATTTCAAATAGACTCCTGGAGATTGGATAGTCATAGTCTATGGTCTGGTTTATCGGCAGAAATAGCAGTCTGATGTAGGTTATAATGACCCTGAATTGGGTCAATAGGTAATATTTTGAAGATAGATGTGGCATTATGTTTTTATCCGCAAGTATACCCTGAGCCTTAAAGTACACTGTTTTGGTGAATATAAGGGTGAGGGGGATAACTGCCAAAAGAAGCAAGAAGGGAATTGCATATTTAAGAGAAGATTTTCCGTTTTTCCTGAGGAAATATAACTCAAGTAAAAGTATCAAAAAAGGCAGGGTAAATACTATCTCTTTGGTGAACATACCGAGCAGGGCGCTTATTATAGAGGCTATATACAAAACTGCAGAAACCAGAGTATTTCTATGGGTTAATCTTACCCTTAGATAGAGGCACAGGCTTAACAGGTAGAACAGGCTGGCTAAGATAGTAGAGCGCTGGTAGATGTAGGTTACTGCCTGAGTCTGGACGGGATGAGAGGTAAATATCAGACTGGCTAAGAAGGCTATGAGCCTGGCTTCTTTTGCAATCTCTGTATCCTTCAATCGGGGCGTCAAGAATAACAACTGGATGAACCACCATACAAGTATAGTTGCGCCTAAATGTATGGCAAGATTTACGATGTGATAGCCAAAGACATCCAGTTGATGGATATGGTAGTTGAGGCTGAAGGATAAAAAGGTTATGAAGCGGCTTGGCCAGAATTTAAATATAGCCCCTAAGTCATTTGGATTCCTTATGGAGATATTGTCTTCAATCAGGTTAACACCATCAAATATAAAGGGGCTGCTAAGGGTGTTGGAGTAGATGAGGAGGCCTAATAGGCATATGACAAAGATTATAGGAAGGTTAATCCTACAAGGATAGACCTTCCTATACCTTATAAGGAAGGGTCTAAAACTTAGGTTGAAAGAAAATCTTCGCATTCAGAGATATTAATTAGTTGAAAATTTAATAAGTTTTCTATAATATGGATGATAAGGCTTAGTTTACCCCGTTACAGAAACCGCGAGGCGACATTCGTTAGATTCGACCTGCCTGCCGGCAGGCAGGTAAGAATTCGTATAAAAGATTTTTAGAGCTCTTGAAAAAATATAACATAAAGAAATGAAAAATGAAAGTTAAAACACAAAAAACTTCAACTATTTCTATCAAAAAAAGAGGTAAATTATGGCTACTGCTTAGCCTCATTGCCCTGTCTACAGGTATAAACGTATATTTCCGATTGAACAGTTTATTCTTACCATCAATTGACATAGCTGCAAAAGAAGCGGTTTACGTTGAATTCAAGAATAAATTATACAATGACATTCTTCTTTCTCAGCCTAACCTTTCCGAGAGAGATAAAGAAAAAACCCTGAATACGCTGTTTAGAAAGGCTATTAAAGAAAAGAGAGCAGAAATAAATACAGAGATTTCACAAAAAAGTAAAGAACTAAAGGCGTATTTTCAGGACGAACAAGGCTGGACATATCTTCAGGAAGCAGACCCCTACCGCTGGTTCAGAAGGGTTGATAACTTTTTAACCCTTGGCTACTTTGGTAACCTCCGCGTAAATAACCAGGATTACGATACCCTGATGTCGGCTCCGTTAGGAAATAAGGTAGAGCCCCTGAAACTGCATTTTTACATAGGCGTATATTTTTATAAATTTCTGCATTTCTTGAATAGCCGGTTATCCCCGATGAACTGCTTAGGGTTTCTGCCGGTTTTTTTCTGTGCAATTATGGTGATAGCAATATTTTGCCTCTCTATATTACTTGGCATTTCCTGTCTAAGCAGTTTTGTAGTCAGTCTGGTTATAGGACTAAGCCCTTATATTCTAACAAAAACAAGCTTTGGCTGGTTTGATACGGATATCTACAATCTCTCTTTACCGTTAATTATTACCTCTTCTTTAGCCTGCTTCTTTACAGAAAAACATTCAAAATATAGATTTTTCTTTTTGTTTCTGTGCGGATTACTAATAGGGATTTATTCTGGCCTATGGCCTATATGGTGGCATATTTTATATATACTGATTATAAGCCTTCTATTATATTATTCAAATTTCATAATTTATAATAAACGGGATACGCTTCTAATAAAATTAAAAGAAGCTTCGCTTACTATTCTCTTGTTTATCTCTTTCGCCTACCTATGGGTATTTATTATCTCCGGATGGGATGCTGTAAAGAAATCCTTTTTAGAGCCCTTCTCTTACCTCTTTCTAAGGCGGGGTTTGGCTCTAGACAACTTCTGGCCTAACCTGGCATTTACAGTAGGAGAGCTAAAACGTGCTGAGATTAGAGAAATAGTATTCGGAATGGGTGGAAGTTTCTTTTTATATGGGGGTATATGCGGCCTTTTGATACTCATCGTCATTAAAAGAAATTTACTGGATTTTAAAGAAAAAGGCTTTTTATTTTTTGTTCTCATTATATGGCTATTAGTTATGCTTGGCTTAACAAATTTTGGGATTAAATTTATTGAATTTTTAGTCATCCCTGTGGGGATTTCATTCGGCATATTTTTGGATACGTTAAATAATTCTATAAAACATTTGAAACAAAACCATATTACTTTTTTTACACGAATTAATACAAAACTTTACAATTTAATCTCAGCCTCTATTTTTACGGTAGCCGTTCTTATTCCTTTATATAATGCATCCAAAATAAGCGTAATCCCTTTAATGAATGATTCGTGGTGGAATATGTTAACTAAAATAAAGCAAGTTACGCCCCGGGATGCTGTTATCAACGCCTACTGGAATCAGGGAGACTGGATTATGTCAATCGCAAAAAGAGCCACAATAAACGACCCGAGCTGGCAGTATACAGCTGTGCCTTACTGGTTTAGCAAGGCATTATTATCTGCCAATGAAGAGGAGGCATTCGGTATATTAAGGATGCTGAATTCCGGGGCAAATCAGGCTTTTGAGGAGCTTTCAAGGGCGCTTGGGAATAATAAATTACTCTCTCTTGAACTTATCAACAAAATAATTCTGCTGGAAAAAGAAGAGGCTGAGATTCTATTAGGTAACTACACTCGGGACAAAGAGGTTATAGCCAAAATCTTAAAATCTATATATGGCCCTCCGCCCCCCTCATATCTGCTTGTTTACGACCAGATGGTAAATATTATGCCAATGTTTAGCACCATAGCAAACTGGGATTTTGAAAGGGTGGACCTGTGGCAAAGACATTCCACCTTAAATAAAGAGGATTTTATAAATTACTGCAAGGAGCGTTTTAAATATTCTGAAAATTATGCGCAAACTATCTATGACGAACTTAAGCTTATGGATAAGTCAAATCTACTGCAATGGGTTTCTAAAGAGAACTATCGATTCTATACACCCAATTTAGAATCTTTTAAGGACAGCGAAAAATCGATTTTTTTTGATAACGGTATAGTAATAGATATGGAAAATCTAAGGGCTTACTTTAGGGATAAACAAGGCTCCAAAGGATTAGTCCCAATGGATTTAATCTTTATTGACGGGGATGCGGTAACTGGAGCCCCACGTGCATGCACGCAGTCATCTAAAACTTTTACGCCCCTCGTGGGGCGACGTCCCGAACCACCATTCACCCATGGCCATAGGCCATGGTCCTCTGGCAACGGGATAGAAAATACAAATACTAAAGGCAATCCCTTCTATTCAGTCCTATTGACCAAGAATAAGGGTATATACAAGGCGATTATGTTCAGCAGGCCATTGGCGCAGAGTCTGTTTTTCAAACTATATTTTATGAAGGGCCGGGGGCTGAAACACTTTATGGAAGTGCACTATGAGAGAAAAGATAATGGGACGAATATATACCTATATAAGATTGAGTAATGGAGTGGTTTTGCCTTGCGGAGAGGAGATTTATTCCTTTTTCGCTGCCCT
Source organism: uncultured Planctomycetia bacterium (assembly GCA_964506845.1). Lineage (GTDB taxonomy): Bacteria > Omnitrophota > Gorgyraeia > VGKN01 > VGKN01 > CAZDNS01. The sequence goes on from CAZDNS010000009.1 coordinate 27,253, forward strand.
GATAAGTAATTTAGTAAAATAAAGAACTTTTTCCAGTAAATCCTTTTTAGCAAGATTTTCTTCTATAGTATCTACGATTGCGCTGCCTACTATTACACCATCGCAAAAGGCTTTTATTTTTTTAATCTGAAAGGGGCCGGATATGCCGAATCCTACGCATATGGGTTTAGCTGTCAGAGATTTTATAAATTTTAGTTTTTGGATAAGCTTACCCGGCAAGCCTTTCCTTGCGCCGGTTATTCCGGTTAGTGATACATAATAGATAAACCCTTCTGCCGCTTTTAAAATTTTTTTTAGCCGAGCCTTCCCTGTTGTGGGCGCCACAAGGGGAATGTTGACTATACCGTTATTGCTTGTAATTTCAGATAGAGTTCCAGATTCTTCAAAGGGCAGGTCTGCTACTATCAATCCGTCAAGCCCGCTTGCTGAGGCTTCTTTTGCAAACCTTTTCAGGCCATAGCGAAATATCGGATTAAAGTAAGACATAAATACCAACGGGATTTCGCTTCTTTTTCTAATCTCTCTTACTAGGGCAAAGGCTTTAGAGATGGTTACCTTATTCTTTAAAGCCCTTTCCGAGGCTCTTTGAATTGTAGGGCCGTCGGCTATCGGGTCGGAAAAGGGTATGCCAAGCTCAACAATATCCACGCCTATTTTATCAAATCCCAAGACTGCTTTTTCGGTAAAATCTAAATCAGGGTCTCCGGTGCATACATAAGCTATGAATGCTTTCTTATTATCCGCTCTTAAATCCTTAAATTTTTGGTCAATCCTGTTCATTTTGCTAATTCATTAATAGTATGGATTTAAAGACTGCTGAATTATACGCTATTGAGCGTTGCAAAAGTAATAATAATGGGAGTTTCTGTGAGCAGACAATTAGAAATTTTTTGGCAAATGTTGGCAAGGCTTTATGGTGAAAATGTAGCGACGAGCTTCTATGGAGCGTAACATTTGAGCCGTAAACCGTAGCCAACGGCAAAAAATTTCGTCTGCGAATAGATACTCCTATTAGTTATACAAACATCGATAAATTACAAATAACAATACACAAATCACAGACAATACCAAATACCAAAATCACAATGACCAAAACTATTTGTTTTTATCGTCGAGTTTGTAATTTTGGTCATTTGTTATTGTAAATTTGTCCTTCGACTCGTTTGGTTCGACTTCGCTCACCACAAGTCACTCGCTCAGGATTATCCCGAGCGAAGTCGAGGGACGAAGTCGAACCATTTGGGATTTGGAATTTTACACATTATTCAACGCTCTCATTTAAAGCTTGCTTACCAAATCCACGTCTTTATCTCCCCTGCCTGATAGACATACGATTGCTATCTTACCCTTTTTAAGTCTGGAGGAAATCTTTACAAGATAACCTATCGCATGAGCAGGCTCTAAAGCAGGTATTATACCCTCGGTTTCTGAAAGCAATCTAAATCCCTTAAGCGCCTCTTTATCTGTCACTGCAAAGTATTCTGCGCGGCCTATGCTTTTATAATAGGAGTGCTCAGGCCCTACCCCGGGGTAATCTAAGCCCGCTGAAATAGAATGCGCGATTTTTATCTGGCCGAAACTATCCTGCAAAACATAACTCTTAGAGCCGTGCAGGATACCCACCTTTCCCTTACACAGGCTTGCGGAATTTCTGTCTGTATCAATACCAAGGCCGGCTGCCTCTACCCCAATAAACCTCACCCCTCGGTCATTAAAAAAGGGATGGAACAATCCCATAGCATTACTGCCGCCTCCGACGCATGCAATCAGATAATCCGGAAGTTTGTTCTCCATTTTCAAAATCTGTTTCCTTGCTTCCTGACCAATCACTGATTGGAAATCACGCACAATAGTGGGATATGGATGCGGCCCTGCGACTGAGCCAAGGCAATAATAGGTGGTTCTTACGTTAGTAACCCAATCGCGCATTGCCTCGTTCATAGCGTCTTTGAGCGTCTTGCTTCCGCTTTTTACAGGGGTAACCCTTGCGCCCAACAATCGCATCCTGAATACGTTTAATGCCTGGCGTTTGGTATCCTCTTCACCCATAAATATCTCACATTCAAGCCCGAATAAGGCAGCCACTGTTGCGGTTGCAACCCCATGCTGGCCGGCGCCTGTTTCCGCTATTATCCGCGACTTTCCCATTTTCCTGGCAAGCAAGCCCTGACCCAAGGTATTATTTATTTTATGGGCGCCTGTATGAAGCAGGTCTTCCCTCTTAAGATATACCTTAAAACCACCCAGTTTCTTTGAGAGATTTTCTGCCAAAAAAAGAGGCGTTGGCCTTCCCGCATATTCCCTTAGATAATACGATAGTTCTTTTTGGAACGCGTCATCATTTTTAATATTATTATAACTACGCTCAAGTTCAAACAACGCGCTCATAAGAGTTTCCGGCACAAACCTTCCGCCGAAATCCCCAAAATACCCTGTTCTTCTATGCGACATATTGCATTCCTTTATTCAGCGCCTTAACTTTGCTTAAAAATTTAAAATTAAAAAGTAAAACGGAAGAAAAAATGATCAAGGCAAATGATATCATAAATACCATTCTTGCGCCCAGCATATGCATAAGTCTTATACCCAGAAAAGGCGCAACTATTCCCCTTATGCCCATAAAGGTCGTATGTATGGCATGATACTTTGGCGCAAGGGTTTTATTTGAAAATTCTATCATAGAATTTAATATAAGTAAATCAAGTCCGGCAAAGCATATGCCTGATATTATAGATGCCGCATATAAAAAGCGCATATCCTTTGCGAAAAAATACAAGAAGGGGGCAAAGCCAAGTCCGAACACGGCAAAGGGTATGGAAAATCTCGCCCCCTTTTTATCTATAATATGCCCCCAGAAATAGACGGCTATTAAACCAAATATACCTGCCGCTACCGATAGTTTGCCTGCGTCAAAATTCGATATACCAAGGGTGTCCACTAAAAATATAGGAAATACCGGAACAAAAAGCAAATTGCCAAATCCGAATATAAAATAAAATATTTCGAATACGGAAAAATTAGAATCTTTTTTCATAATCCTTAATATTTCTTTAACCTCAAATTTAGGCACCTCAACAGGTTCTTTTTCGGATACATCCATCCTGGCAAATACCAAACTGGAAAGTATACCGAATATGGCTCCAACAGGAAAGATTAACCTGTAGCCGAATAAATCCAGAAACTTTCCTCCGAAGAAACAGGACGCAATTACCGCCAAAGAGGCGCCTATTCTTACGTAGCCCATAGCCTTTCCCCTGTGGGAATCCGGATATACCTCACTCATAATTCCTACGTATGCCGGGTCAATCATAGGGCCTAAAAACTGCGAAAAGAAAAGCACCAGGCTAAAGGGAAACGGGGTATTTATGAAAAGTGTGAACAGAAGAAGCGACCTCGATACAATGCTTCCCCAAACCACAAAGGACTTCTTTGAGCCGCTTTGCGCCTTGTGCGCCCAGTAAAAGCTTATGAGACTTCCATAAAACGGCGCGCTGGCGAGCAGGGCGAGCTGAAAAGGGCTTGCGCCAAGCCGCCTTGCGACTAAAAAAATAAACGGGAGTATCAGGCCTACGGATATCCCGAATAGTATGCCTGCCAAGAAGTCGTAACTATAGTTTCTCCTCATCTGGCGCGGAAAATGAGTTTTAAAAAACATATCTATAAATTATTTTTTTAACAGGGGTTCCCCAATTATGATTCTCCTGATAAATTTAACGTAAAATCTTCTAAAATAGTTGCCAAAATTCTCCCAGTGCCACTCGTAAACTGTAGATAGACCCTGCTCATTTGCCTTTGGATCGCTATCTCCGACATACCTGACTTCCAAGGTTTTACTGGTAAGGATTATATAAATAAGGAAGACGATAATTGCGCAAAAAAATAGAATTTTTCGCATTTTTATTTAAGTGACCCCTCGGGGAGTTTTTCTGCTCGAGGGAGTCATCCTGAAGCCCGAAGGGCTGAAGGATCTCATGAGATCCTTCCTCGCTTCGCTCGTCAGGATGAGGGGTCGAATAGAGAAGAAAACACCCCGACCCCTCATTTAAGGGTTATAAAAAAGGTTGCAAAAACCTTTGTAGTGTTTAGAAGGCTGTTGATATATACGAATTCGTCATCAGCGTGCGCCCTGTCTTCCCCTAAAACTGAATAGCCTACTGCCGGAATATTCCTCTTTATGAAGAATCTCATATCTGTCCCGCCAGGCATTATAGCGAACCTTGCCCTTCTCTTAAAAACCCTTTTTATAGCATAGGCCAATGCCCTGCAGATGGGCTCATCCTTATCTACCATAACGGGCTTTTCCGAGGTAATCACCTTAGCATTTAGCCTAAGGTCTTTATCGGCCTTCTTAAGGCGTTCAAATATGTTAAGTATTTCTTTCTTAGAGGTTTGGAGGTTTTCTTCAGGTATAAGCCTTCTGTCAATTGTTAATATCGATTTATCAGGCACTATGTTTATCTTTTTTCCTCCGGAGACTACACCGCCCAAGACAAGGCTTGGCAAACTATCCCTTTTATCTTTGACGCCAAATTTGGTTTTTCTTTTTCTAAGAACTGCTTTAAGTTTGAGCAGCTCAGAGGTTACTTTATGCAGTTTCTCAAAGGAATTTATGCCTTTATAGGGCTGCGACGCATGAGCTGATTTACCCAAAACCTCTACCTCAAACCATACCATTCCTTTATTACCGCACGATACAAAATCCCCGCCAAAACCCTCGCCGATAGCAAAATCCGGCTTTATAAAATTATTCCTTATCAGCCATTCAAGACCTGTTTTCCCTCCTGTTTCCTCGTCAGGCGTAAAGGAAAATTCCAGATTGATATTTGGTTTTATGCTTAATTGTTTAAGGGTTTTAACCGCAAAAATAGAGCTGGCTATGGTTGCCTTCATATCTTCGGTTCCCCTTCCAAACAATCTATTTTTTTTAATAAAAGGCTTAAAGGGCGCATATGTCCAGTTTTCGGTTGAAGGCACTACATCGTAATGACCGTTAATATGAAGGGTCTTTTTTGAAGTTGTATTCCACCTTGCAATAAGGCTTATTCGCTTTGAGCCGCTAGAGACGCCATATTTTTTTAATTCGCCCATGGGAATAGTTATCCTTTTAGTCTCAAGGCCAATCTCTCTGCATGTCTTTTCTAAAAAGGCAACAATCCTTTCATAGTTTTCCCCGGGCGGATTTACAGTGGGAATACTTACTAAATGTTTTGTTAGTTCAATTACATATTTTTTATTAGAGTCTATAAATTTAAAAATTCTATCAGCCATTAAAGCAATATCTCTGCCTTGGGTAGTTTATCCCTTCCAAAAAAATCCCTTGCGCTTCCTTTTTTAACGGATACCTCAAGAAGTCCCTTGCTTCCAAAAATGGCAAAGGGTTTATCGCTATCTGACTCTTCATATGAGGTAAGTAGCCGGTTTATATAAAAATTGCCCACCTTTATCTTCGGGGTTCTTTTTTTGGGTTTGAAAAGTTTGTTAAAGATTTCAAAATCAATATTTGTTACCAAATTGCCAAATCTGTCTGAATAAATAACCTCTCCTATTAATCTCTCTTTTTCCAAAAGCGGATGTATCGCATCTAATTTCTTAAACGTATTCAGTCTCTCGCCTATTTTATCAGGAGCTAGTCCCTTTGATATATAAGCGGCGACTGGTGCAAAAATATCCCTGCCGTGAAAGGTATGGCTTATATCATTTAGCATATACCTTCTATTTGAAACTTTATAAACCCTTGCGGATTTTTCCCTGTCCAAAACTACACTTAAAACGCCGTTATCCGGCGCAAGAAATACCTGCTGCTTGGCATATACGCAGACTATGCACCTTCTGGTTCCTACGGTCGGGTCTACTATTACAATATGAATGGTTTTCTTAGGAAAAAATCTATACGAATAGCCGATATAAAACGCTGCCCGCTTGATATCCCAGGAGGGTATCTCATTTGAAATGTCTATAAACTGGGCATCCGGATTTATGGTCTTTATGATGCCCTTCATTGTTCCTACATATTCGTCTTCAGTGCCAAAATCCGTGGTAAAGGTTATAAGTGCCTTCATAAACTCAGAGTCTCCTTAAGTGATAATCTACGAATTCGGAAATTGCGTTTCTGTCCTTTTCTTTTATATCTGTAAAAAATATCGCTATATCCGTAGATAACAATTCCTTCTTAAAAATATTTGGTTCTGACCTGACCACTACGCCCTGCGTGTGAATTTTTTTTGTCCTCTTTTCGCTAGTAGTATTAGGTAGAAAGAGCAGGATATCGAGCCTGGTCATACTGGGGATTGACGTGTTGACCTCGCATAAGGCGCCCGCGCAGCTTATATTCTTTGTCATGGCGGAAATATCAAAACCATGGGCTGTAACTCTTAGTTTTATATCCTTCTTTATCCTGGGATGCGAGCGTCTTTCTTTAATGTTCATAGGGCCTCCTTAATGACGACACAAGTTATGGAGTCCGAAGGACGAGATAACTTGTATGTCGGAATTAATCCCGAGTCCGCTAATAATTGTAGCGAACGAGGGATCTGTTATAGTATCATCTCCTTATTTTGAATTTTAAAATATGGGTCTATTTATCTTTATATTCAAAAGCAATGATACGGCAATTAGAGTCACTACTAACGAAGAGCCTCCGTAACTGATAAGGGGTAGCGGAATCCCTACGACCGGCATAATACCTATGGTCATACCTATGTTTACGAAAATATGAAATAACAGCATGCTTACTATTCCAACTGCAAGCAATCTGCCGTATACCTCATTAGTCTGTAAGGCTATCTTTATACCCTGTCGGATTATTATAAAATATAAAAATAAAATGCACAGGGCTCCCAGAAAGCCTGCCTCTTCTCCGACCACCGAAAAGATAAAATCGGTATGCCTTTCAGGAAGAAAATTCAACAGATTCTGGGTTCCGCTCTGCCAGCCCTTACCCAGAAGCATGCCCGAGCCTACCGCTATCTTTGACTGCCTTATGGTATATCCGGCGCCTAAGGGATCGAGATCCGGATTTAAAAAAACAAAGAGCCTTGATTTCTGATAGGGTTTTAAAAAATGCCATATAAAAGGTAAGGCAAGAACCCCTGAGACTATTATTATAAATAGGTGTTTTACCTTTATCCCCGACACAAAAAGCATTGAAATCAGAATAGCTAGAAGCGTAATTGCTGTTCCCAGGTCGGGTTGCTTGAGTATTAGAAACATAGGGATAGAAACCAGAATAAAACTACTTAAAATAGTTCTTACATTATAAATTCGTAATCGATTTTTTCCCAGATAGTTAGCCAGTGTAATTATCATTATCAGCTTCGCAAATTCAGAAGGCTGAAATGTAAAACCGCCTACCTCAATCCACCTCTGGGCGCCAAGTATAATGTTGCCGATAAGGAGCACAGAAAAGAGCATAAAAACTGTAAGAATATACAAGGGATAGGAGAAATCTATATACCTCATATAATTTATCCTTAACAGAATAACTGACAAAATAGCGCCCAGAACAAACCAGATTATCTGTTTGGTAGTGTATTTTTCCAGAAATCCTAATTCCATCTGATATGTGGTGCTGTATAAAAAACAGAGGCCTATTAAAAATAAAAGTACTATAGAGCCGACTAAGGGCTTATCAATCTTTTTTATAAACATCCTGAAGCGCCTCATAAAATTTTTAGCTCCCGCATCTTCCTGAATATCCCTGAGGCAATCAGGCTTGCCTGGCCTCCGCCTGAGCCGCCGTGTTCTAAGAACACCACCAGGCAATACCTTGGATTATAAAAAGGGGCAAATCCTGCAAACCAGGCATGCGGCTCACCGATCAGCTGTTGGGTTGTCCCGGTTTTTCCGGCAATATACAGATCCTTTGTCTTGGCATTGTGACCCGTGCCGTATTCTTTTTCTACCACATCTAACATAGCCTCTTTAATTACCTTCAGGGTTTCAACAGATATGTTAAGTTTCTGAACAATACCGGAAGGTTTTTTTTCTTCCTCCCGTATAATCCGCGGCTGAATCAATGCGCCTGAGTTTGCAATAGCCGCTATAAATCTCGCAACCTGAATTGGAGAGGCGAGCATATAACCGTGCCCTATTGCAAAACTCAAGGTCTCTCCCTCATACCAATTCTCTGCCTTGGTAAGGAGTTTCCACATCCGTGTAGGCACTATTCCCCTTGCCTCACCCGCAAGCCCTATTCCGGTTGGCCTGCCAAATCCGAATTCAACAGCATATTTTGAGATAAGGTCTGCTCCAACTAACCCGCCGATTCTATAGAAATATACGTTGCAGGAATTTATAATAGCGCCTCTTAGGTCAAGACTGCCATGCCCCTCCTTCTTCCAGCATTCAAATTCAGCATTGCCTTTTTTAAGTGTACCACTGCAGGAAAACTCCGTATAGGGGCTTATTTTTTTATTCTCCAGAGCCGCTATTGCTACCACCAATTTAAATACTGAGGCAGGCTGGTATAGCCCTCGTATAGTCCTGTCTAGAAAAGGTTTTCTCTTCGAAGAGAGAAGCTGTAAAATTTTGTTCCGGTTGTCCGGGTTTAAAAAAATAGCAGGGTTAAAACCGGGCTTGCTGACCAGGGCAAGCACCTCTCCGCTGGTCACATCCATAACCACGCAGGCGCCGCGTAATGCACCCATTGCTTCATATATATAGTCCTGAAGTTTCGCGTCTATGGTTAAATGGATGTCGCTTCCTCTGACGGGTTCCTTTTGCCCTAAGACCCTTGCCAGTCTTCCCTTATTGTCAATCTCAAGCTGCATACCTCCATCATCTCCCTTTAGATGAGTGTCGTATAGCCTCTCTATCCCGGCCCTTCCTATTAAATCCCTTATCTTGTATCCATAACTCTTAAGGCTCTCTAATTCTCTCTTATTTATCTCGCCCAGATAGCCTGTTATATGACTGGCGGATTCCGGATAATGATAGTATCTCTCTGTCCTTGCCTGGGTAAATATCCCCGGCAGCTCTAATTTAGCCTCTTCAATTTGAAATGCCAGTTTTCTGTCAATATTTCTCTTAAGCACAACAGGCGCAAAAGGAGCCAGATAGTCCTTTTTAAAAATTCTTTCAATTTCACTCTTCTCTATATGAGTTAACCTGGAAAGGCGGCTAAAGACGATGTCTTTCTCTTTTAATTCCTGCGGTATTACAACCACGTCAAAGGCAAGCCTGTTTGTGGCAATTGGTTCATTATTACGGTCATATATTATCCCTCTTGGCGCAACTATGGGTATCAGACGAATTCTATTTTTTTCACTGAGCCTGAAGTACTCAGGCCCCCTTATCAGCTGGTTATATCCTAACCCTGCCACGAGAACCAATAAGGAACCCTTTATTACATTACTGAAAATATTTAATCGGTGCAACATCTAATACCTGAATAGCCTAAAAAATAACTTTGACAAAAGGGCGGCAAGCAGGGCGGTATACAAAATATACGGCAGCGTAAATGTAAAAAAATATTGAAAAAAGGTTATATGCCTTGTTAAATATATGAAATTTAAGCACGCATTAGCAAGGGCGCATAAAACTGTCAGGGTAATATGCGTTATTTTATTTTCTATATAGAGTCTCTTATTCTGATTCCCTAGAAAGTAGCCAAAGAGGGCAAAGCTAAAAAGGTTTATGCCGAATATAGAACCGCTTAAAATATCTTTTATGAATCCGGCTAACACACCGAAAAAAATGCCCGCTTTTTTCCCTTTGATAAGGCTATAAAAAATAACCATAATCAACAATAGGTCCGGGACAGCGTAGAATAATCTGAAATTCGCCAAAAGCGTTGCCTGTGCAAGAGCTGCCAGAAATAAAAGGGCGATGCTAATAAACATAATGCGTTAGTCCATCACCTCCAGACAAAGCACCTCCTCCAGATTCGAAGAATTGAAAAAAGGTTTTACAATCGCAAACTGATACAGCCGATTAAAATCCTTTTTAAGAGACACTATAGTACCTATGGGAATACCCTTTGGGTAACCTCCGCCTTGCCCGGAGGTCAGCACTACATCATTTTTAAGGAGACTTGAATTAACATCCACATATTTCATCCTGCACAGGCTGCCGCTAAAACCTTCTATTAACCCCTCATCCCTTGTGGTCTGGGCTATTGCAGAAACCTTCAAATCCGGGTCAGTTATTAAAATTACCCTTGAGAGGCTGGTTCCTACCTCAGAAACCCTGCCCACAAGCCCCAGGCTTGTCACCACAGGCATACCAAGCCTTATAGCGTTAGACGCGCCCTTGTCTATAAGCACACTGCTTGAAAAAGCAGATGAGTCTCTGCCTATTACCCTTGCGGCTATAGAGCGTTGATTAAGGCTCTTTTTAAAATTCAAAAGTTCCCTTAATCTCTGGTTTTCTGCATGCGCTTCACGTAGATTTATCAACTGAAGTGTGAGTTCTTCGGCTTTTTTTTTCAAGAGCAGGTTTTCGGCGCGAAGGTTCTTAAATTCGAGCGCCTTATTTAGAGTGGCTGATAAACTATTGGCAAGCCTTAAGGGAGTTTTTATAAGAGAGATGAATTCTAATTTCAGGCTATTTAGCGTATTTACGGGAAGTGTGTTTGATACTAAGGGAATGAGGGAAAGTCCAACAAGTAAGGAGATTAATTTAATATTCTTCACATTGCATTTACCCCGTTAGAGAAAATAAATGACGAAATAGATGTAGAAATTAAATAAATGCTCGCAATGGTTAAATACCATCATCAACGTATCCCATCAGAGAAAATTCTCTAACGGGGTTCATTCTTCAAACTTTGAGACTACGACAACTTTTTTAAGAAACTGCATATTCTCAAGGCCCTTTCCGGTTCCTAAGGCAACTGCGGTAATAGGGTCTTCTGCGATATGGACAGGAAGGCCTGTCTCTTCAGAAATAAGTTTATCTATGCCCCGAAGAAGCGAGCCTCCGCCTGCTAAAATTATACCCCTTTCTATTAAATCCGCAGAGAGTTCAGGGGGTATCCTTTCAAGGGTTATTCTTACCGCTTCCAGTATGGAGGCTATCGGCTCAGAAAGCGCCTCCCTTATCTCCTCTGAAGAAACGGTTATCATTTTGGGAAGGCCTGCCACAAGGTCTCTTCCTTTTACCTCCATTGTAAGCTCTTCCTCCAGCGCATAGGCAGAGCCTATCTTTATCTTTATCTCCTCTGCCATGCGCTCGCCTATCATTAAATTATAGGTCTTTTTAAGATACTGAATTATTGCATCATCCATCTCATCGCCTGCAACTCGCACGCTTTTAGCAAATACAATATCCGCTAAGGAGATAACCGCTACCTCTGTGGTGCCACCGCCTATATCCACTATCATATTGCCTGCGGGTTCCTGTATGGGAAGCCCTACCCCTATTGCGGCTGCCTTTGGCTCCTCAACCAGATATACCTCTCTGGCTCCGGCATGCAACGCCGAGTCCCTTACCGCCCGTTTTTCTACCTCTGTTATGCCAGAGGGTATGGCAATAACCATTCTGGGCTTAACCAGATATTTTCTTTGATGCACCTTCTTTATAAAATAACGCAGCATATTCTCTGTTATCTCAAAATCTGCTATCACGCCATCCTTCATCGGCCTTATGGCTAATATACTTCCAGGGGTCCTTCCTAACATCCGCTTTGCCTCTTCGCCTACAGCAAGCACTTGATTTGTCCCTTTATGTATAGCCACAACAGATGGCTCGCACAGGACTATGCCGTGCCCTTTCACATATACCAGGGTAGTGGCTGTCCCCAGGTCTATCCCCATATCAAAAGAAAATAATCCCAGAATCTGATTATACCAATTTTTTATTAGACTTATTAAGTTATTCATATTCACCTTCCTTTAATGAGCAGATAACTTATGGAGCTCTTTAGAGCGACATAAGTTATAGCGAAGCGTCTGCGAATTAAACCCTTGACATCTTCGATGTCAAGGGTCAAATTCAGACATACAACTTATGTCATTACATTCCATAAGTTGTGTCTTTATTTGACCTCCTCTTTAAGGAGTTTATAAGTTACCAACTTAATAAAAATAAGTTTTTAAATTATAACAAAATCTGATATTTTCTGTCAATCTTTTTATCGATTTCTGAAAAATCCTCTTTGACACCGCAAAGATCGCAAAAACCCGCTAAGACGCAAAGAGATTATCGACAAGAAAATTTTTGCGATTTTGCGGCACTTTTGTGGTTTAGCGGTGTAAATAGACTTTTCAGAGCTTTCTTATCCAACCTTTAATGTATTATTCCCTTTAGGGTTACAAAAAAGTCTGGAAATGATTTTGACACGCATTCAAAGCCTGAAATTTTTGTCTTTCCCTCGCTAACCAATCCTGCTACTGCCATAGACATAGCTGTCCTGTGGTCATTAAAACTCAAAACAGGCGCGCCTTTAAGTCTTAAGGCTCCCTCAATATGGATATCATCGCCCCTCTCGGAGATCCTGGCTCCGAGCCTTCTTAAATTACTTACCATTGAGTTTATCCTGTCGGTTTCTTTTACCCTAAGTTCAGAAGCACCCCTTATTACAGTTTTTCCTTCGCTTAAACTTGCGGCAACCATAAGAACAGGAAGCTCATCTATGCAGAGCGGTATCTCAAAATTATTTATTATTGTGCCATGGAGAGGCGAGTATTTAACTATCAGGTCGCCGACTGGTTCCTGATTTACCAATTTTATATCCTCTATTTCGATACGTGCTCCCATCCTCTTTAACACCGTGATAAAACCAGTCCGGGTGGGATTAAGTCCGACTCTCTTTATGCTGAGTATGGAGCCTTTTAAAAGGAGGGCTGCCACTATAAAAAAAGAGGTGCTTGATATATCTGCCGGAACATCTATCGAAGTAGCATCTAATTCGGATATGCCGCTTACCGAGCAGGAGAGATTTTTCATTTCAACCCTGGCTCCAAAGTGACGTAACATACGCTCAGTATGGTCTCTGCTTTTAAAGTTCTCTCTTACCGTAGTTTTCCCATCAGCGTAAAGCCCGGCTAATAATACGGCGGATTTTACCTGGGCGCTCGGGACCACAGACGTGTAGGTTATAGGTTTAAGAATAGTTCCTTTTATCTTAAGCGGAGCAAACCCGGATCCGGCTTTTCCTTCGATTCTTGCACCCATAAGGCTAAGCGGTTTTATAACCCTACTCATAGGCCTTTTTAAGAGTCCTTTATTACCATAGAGTATACTATTAAAATTCTGAGCCGCTAATATACCCATAAGCAAGCGCATAGAGGTGCCAGAATCACCAAGAAATATTTTTTCTTTGGGTCTTTTTAGACCAAGAAGCCCTTTGCCAAAAACATAGCTAAAGGCGCCTTTTTGAGCTATCCTTATTCCCATATGCTTAAATGCATTTACGGTATAATCACAATCATCGCATCTAAGACAATTTTTAATTATACTTTTTCCTCTGGCTATGGCACCAAGCATTATAGCCCTGTGGGAGATGGATTTATCTCCTCGTAGGCTCAATGTGCCTTTTATATATCTTTTCTGCTCTATTATAACTTGTCCCATACTGTAATTCCTACAAAACAAGGATTGAATTGATTACAGCGATTTTTAAAAGGATTGCAGCGATTTAGCAATGATGTTTCTAATCTCCGTAATCGATTTTTAAATCGCCGTAATCATATTTTTATTTGTTTGAGAGAACACCATAGAATAAAAATAGGGTAGCTAAAATAAAATGGCTACCCTAAAAGATTTGATAAATAGAACCGATACTAAATCGGTTTTACTATATCGTTCTCTTTGAGTGCTCCCTTTGTTTCCGGAAGTATGCTTGCTCCAGACATAGCAGGATAAACCTTATCAACCTGAACCTTTCCTACCTGTTTGCTATCCCTGTAAACGTTCAGCATAGTGCCTACCCTGACCCCATCTTTTTCGCCAATGTTAACTACTACAAATCCGAATTCCTTATTAACCACCAATACCTTTCCCTCTATATCCTTAGGAGTAACCACTATCTTTTCAAGCTCTGCCTGTTGTTTGACAAGCATCTCGCTAACCTTTGCCTCAAGAGCGTCCTTAGCCCTTTTAAGCTGTTCAAGCTGTGTCTTAATTGAATCATAATCCTTCTTTGCCTTAGTTAGCTCATCGCTGAGCCTCGCCTTTTCAGTGGTGAGCACAAGCCTTGAACGTTTCTCAGTGTCAAGCTGGGTTCGTATGCCCTCGCTATCCCTTTGGGCTTTCTCAAGCTTTGCGAGGGTATCCTCTTTTAACTGTTTTTCATCCGCCAGCTCTTTTGAGATACCCTGCATCTTCGTATCGAGGTCCTTAAGCTGCGTCTCAAGGTTTACCTTCACCTTTATGGTCTCCTCAAGGTCTTTTTCAACTGTCTCTTTCTCCTGAATAGTCTGCGTCAATTGTTTCTCAACAGATTCTCTTTTTGATTTCTCGGCATTTAGGAACACATACAAGACAGCAGTTGTTATAAAAAAAACTCCTGCCATAACCGTCAAAATCATCATTCTTGATTTTGGGGCATCTGCCATATATAACCTCCTTTAATAAGCAGACAATTTATGGAGCGTAGCGACGTAAATTGTAGTCCTTGAGGTCTTTGATGTCAAGGACGTCTGCGAATTGAACCCTTGACATTTTGTAAATGATTTTTCTTTAGGACAAAATGTCAAGGGTCAAATTCAGACATGCAATTTATGTTCACTGTCGTTCCATAAACTGCGTCTTCATTTTAAAAAGGCGTATTCTATATTTCTAAAAATATAACAGACTAATAAAAAAAAGTCAATTTTTAATTCACGTGCCATCAATCAGAGAGGAAGGTCTAAATTGCGCACTCCTTTGCAACCGCTGAAACGCAAAAATTGTAAACGCCAAAACGCAAAAGTTTTTCTTTGCGCCTCTATACGATATTTTGCGCTTTTGCGGCTACCCCTTTAAAAGAATAGACAGCGCTTTACCCTTGGACAGGAGTTTTGACGTCTTAACGTGCCTGGGTTTAATCTCAACCTTCCCCTTTTTTAGAATATCCTTGTTTATGGTTATCCTGACGGGTGAACCGATAAGGTCTGCGTCCTTAAATTTTATACCCGCGCTTATCTCTCTATCGTCCAAAAGAGAGGGGATGGAATTTTTCTTGAGTTTTTCATCTAAAAACTCGGCAAATTTCATAGAAGCCTTATCCTTGGTATCTATAACGATTATAGATACCAAAACAGGCGCTAATGCCTTTGACCATATTATTCCGTCTTTATCATTGCTCTGCTCTATTAAAGCGGCTATTATTCTGTTTACGCCTATGCCGTAGCAACCCATTATCATCGGTTTTAACCTTCCATCGGCATCAAGAAAAACAGCGCCAAGTTTCTCGGAATATTTAGTTCCCAGCTTAAATACATGCCCAACCTCAATCGCATGTTTAAATTCTATCGTGGATTTGCACCTTGGGCAGATGTCGTTTTCGGTTATAAATCGGATATCCGAGAAAGTGCCTGTTTTAAAATCTCTCGGCATATTCACATTCATCAAATGCTTGTCTAGCTTGTTGGCTCCGGTAATAAAATTAGACATATCCTTCACAGATAGGTCTGCTATTATCTCTATATCTTTTAGGCCGACCGGGCCGCTAAAACCCAGCGGGCCGCCTGTAAGCGCTTCTATCTCCTTTTCGGTTGCCAGCCTAAGATAAACCCCTTTTAGCACCCTTACGAGCTTTAGTTCGTTTATCTGGAAATCTGCACGTACCAGCGCTGCAACAAACCTATCTTCGGTTTTATAGATTATGGTTTTTAGCATCTTGTCTGGCGTTATATTTAAGAGTTTGGATAATTTTTCAATTGTTGTTGTATTTGGTGTATCAATCTCTCTTAAGGCAAGCATCTCTTCCTTATTCTGCACCCGTTTGTTTTGAATACACCCTGCCTTGTCCAGCGTTGACACCCACGCGCAACTTTTACACCTTGCTATTATATCCTCTCCGCTTTCGCTCAATACCATAAATTCATGGGAGACATTTCCGCCCATAACGCCTGGGTCTGCCTCAACCGCTACATATTTAAGGCCGCATCTGGTAAAAATTCTGCAATAGGCATCAAACATCTTCTTATAACTTATCTCTAACGACTTAAAATCACGGTCAAAACTGTAGGCATCCTTCATAATAAATTCCCTGCTTCTTATCACTCCAAAGCGGGGCCGCACCTCATCCCTGAACTTTGTCTGTATCTGATATAATATCAAAGGAAGTTGCTTATACGAGCGCGCCTCATTCTTAACAAGCTCGGTTATTACCTCTTCGTGAGTAGGCCCAAGGACCATTTCCTTTTTGTGCCGGTCTATAAACTTCAGCATATCCTCTCCGAGGTCATTATAACGCCCGGATTTGTGCCACAGCTCTGCGGGCTGAAGCGCCGGAAGCAAAACCTCCTGAGCACCTGCCTTATCCATCTCCTCTCTTATGATAGATTCCACCTTTTTTAATACTCTTAGACCCAAGGGCAGATACGAATAAAGCCCTGAGGCGAGTTTTCTTATCAACCCGGCTCTTATCATAAGTTTATGGCTTGCGGTCTCTGCCTCTGCAGGCTCTTCCTTTAGGGTAGGGATCAGGATGTCAGACCATCTCATTCCTTATTTCCTTTATAAGCGTGTTTACGAGTTCGATTTCCTTTATTTTTTTAACAAGCCTCCCCTTTTTAAAGAGGGCGGCAAAACCCTTGCCGCCTGCTATCCCTATATCTACATCCCTTGCCTCTCCTGGCCCGTTTACTACGCACCCCATTATGGCCACCTTAAGGGGAGATTTTTTTCCGTTCGAAGGAAGCTTATCTAAGGCGGCTTTTATCTTTTTCGTTATCCCCGTTATATCAATCTGACACCTTCCGCAGGTAGGGCAGGATATTACCTCATGGGAAAGCTGCCTTAGTTTAAGGCTTGAAAGTATCTCCCGGGCAACTATTACCTCCTGAAATGGCGTATCGGTCAGAGAAACCCTTATAGTATCTCCTATCCCTTCCAGAAGAAGCGCGCCGATACCTATGGAGGATTTTATTATAGAGGAGGGCGCTATTCCGGTTGCAGTTACCCCCAGATGAAACGGGTAATCGCATTTCTTGCTCATCATCCTGTAAGCCTCTATGGTTGTAATCACATCAGAGGCTTTAAGAGACAGAATAATTTCGTAAAACTTCTGTTTCTCGAGTATTCTTATGTATTCTAAAGCGAGTTTCGTCATAGCAAGCGCTATATTCTTATGCGCTTTATTAGCTTCTGGCAGTGAACCTGAATTCACGCCAATCCTTATAGAGACACCCTTCCTGCGGGCGAGTCGCAGTATTTCTTTTAGCGAGCGCTCGTCCCTTATATTTCCGGGATTAAGCCTTATGCAGTCAGAACCGCTGTTTATTGCCTCAATTGCCAAAGAAGGGCTAAAATGAATATCTGCCTCAAGGGGCAGGCGTATCTCTTTCCTGATATCCTTAATTGCCCTTGCCGCCTCTAAATCCAAAACCGCCACTCTGATAAGTTCGCACCCTTGCCCTTCAAGCTCATTTATCTGCCTTACCGTAGAATCAATATCTCTGGTATCGGTCTTTGTCATTGATTGCACACTGACCGGATAATCTGAGCCGCAAAAAAGCCTTCCGATTCTGACTTGTCTTGTTTTTCTTCTTTTTACCATATCACTCAGCGTTTTAATAAATATTTATTCTGCAAATTCATCAGGTCGTTATAACTTACATAAAACAAAAGTAGGATAATTACTGCAAAACCTGCTGTATTTATGGCTTTTTTAATAGCGGGTTTAATCTTTACCCTGAATATACTTTCGATTGCAAGAATTAAAAGATGTGAACCGTCGCACGCGGGAATCGGAAATGCATTTATTATTGCAAGATTTATATTTATTATGGCGAAAAATAACAGGGTGTACAGAAAGCCTGTTTTTGCCACCTCCCCCGTAAGGTCAACTATCCCTATCGGCCCTATGAGCGCCTTAAGCGATACCTTCCGTAAAACAAGGCTGAATATACCCTCTATTACCTTAAGGCCTATCTTAAAAGTGAGTATGGCGCCGCCAAAGATGTATTCATAAAACTTCATACCCTCTTTTGAGAAAACAGTTGTTTCAGCAATACCCACTCCTATCTGCGCCCTGTTTTCCTTCACATTAAGCCTGGGCGTAACCTTAATAGTAAGAAGGGAGTCTTCCCTTTTAATAAGCAGGGCTATCTCCTTGTCGGGGTTTCGGGAGATAAAATCCACAATGGCTTTAGAGGAAACCGCCTTTTTTTGGTCTGCTTCTAAAATAATGTCCCCGCTTTTAAGACCCGAGACAAGAGCAGGGGAATTCTCCATAACGTTCGCCACCAGCACCACGGGGTTCGGCTTTCCCACAAATAGAATGACCAGTGACAGGATTAAAACGCAGATTGCAATTTGAAACAGCACCCCGCCTGCAAATACAAGCGCTCTCTTAAGGGGTTTAATCTCATCCAGCCTTTTTAAATTCCATTTTTTCGATTCGTTTAACTCTTTCTCCTCAATAGCCTCTTCCTCTTCTCCCAAAAGTTTTACATAGCCGCCTATCAAAGGAAAAAGATTAAGCCTGTATTCGGTCTCCCTTCTTTTTGCAGAGATTATCTTGGGACCCCAGCCGATTGCAAATTGAAGAACGCTCACTGTCCAGAGTTTTGCAAACAGGAAATGGCCGAGTTCATGAATAAATATTACAAAACCGATAATTATAATCGCAACAAGCAATCCCATGATAGATAGTTTAAATATAAAGTAGCAAGTAACAAGTAGCGAGACTTAAATCTAAATATACAAAACACAAACCACAAATTACAAACAATATACAATACCAAATTACCAAACAAGGTTATAACTGAAAGCTAAAACCTTGGTCATTGTGATTTTGGAGTTGTGATTTGTCCTTCGACTTTGTGCTTCGACGTTGCTCAGCATCCTTCTGGTTCGCTTTTCCGCTCACCATCCCGCCTCGGCGCCGAGTGCACTGTGTTCTATCGCCTCGGCACGAGGCGAGCGAAGTCGAGGGAGAAGCATCCTGAGCCTGTCGAACTGCGAAGTCGAAGCATTTGGGATTTGGAATTTGTGATTTGGAATTTTCACTCATTGTTCTCTTAGTCTCTATTTTTTATTTATTAGTTCTTTTACCTTATTCCTCGCAAACCTATCTGCCTCTAATATTTCATCCAGGCTCGGAGATTTTTTTACCTTGTGGGAATTTAAAATCCTCTCTATATGTTTTGGAATATCAGGAAGGGTTATACTGCCATTTAGATAGGCATTGACCAGTTCTTCGTTTGCGCTATTGAGTGCGCAAGGCGCACTTCCGCCTGCTAAAAGCGCCTCAAACGCCAAAGAGAGACATGGAAATTTTTTTAGGTCCGGTTTTTTGAATGTAAGCGTCTTAATCTTTGCCAGGTCAAGACAGCCGTTATATGAAGGCAGTCTCTCCGGATAACTCAGGGCATATTGTATGGGAAGCCTCATATCTGTAAGAGCTAACTGCGCAATTACAGAACCATCCACAAACTCCACCATAGAATGCACAATTGCCTCAGGATGTATCAAAACCTCTATTTGCCCTGCTTCTACTCCGAATAGCCAGTGGGCTTCGATTACCTCAAGGCCTTTATTCATAAGCGTTGCAGAGTCAATTGAAATTTTTTTTCCCATCTTCCACTTCGGATGATTCAGGGCTTCCTTAGGCTTAATCTTATGAAACCTCGAACCTGAAACAGTGTCTAATGGCCCTCCGGAGCCGGTGATTATCAATCTCTTTACGGTTTTGCTGCTAGGTGAGGAATTAAGACACTGGAATATTGCGCTGTGCTCGCTATCTATCGGTATTATCTCTGAATTCCTCTCTCTTGCAAGAGAGGTTATGAGTTCGCCTGCCATTACAAGGGATTCCTTGTTAGCGAGGGCGATTTTTTTTGAAAGTTTTATGACCTCTAAAAGTGGCATAAGGGCGGGGCTCCCTGAAATTGCCACAACTATAATGTCAGACTTATCAAAAGTGGCAACCCTTACAATACCCTCCTGACCGCAGAACAGTCTTGTCTCTTTGGAAACTACTCTTTCTTTTAAAATATCGAACTTCTTCTCATCAGCCACTGCTGCAACAAGGGGCTTGAATTTATTTATCTGCTCGCTCAAAAGGGATATATTCGAATCGCAACTTAAACCAACTACTCTAAATCTGTCCTTGAAGCAAGATATAACCTCAAGCGCCTTTACGCCAATTGAACCTGTGGAGCCTAAGATTATGACATTTTTCATAGCGTAATGCCTACAAAACAAGGATTGCATCGATTACAGCGATTTTTAAAAGATTACAGCGATGTAGCGATGATGTTTTAATCTCCGTAATCGATTTTTTAATCGCTGATATTATGAAAAGGCTAACACCTACAATTGGTTTAAGGTAAAATT